>JBEKUL010000037.1:0-24747 GCA_049515055.1 Steroidobacteraceae bacterium
GCAGCTTGTGGCGGATCTTGTCCTCGATCTCGCGAGCCATGTCCGGGTGCTGCTGCAGGTACAGGCGCGTATTGTCCTTGCCCTGGCCGATGCGCTCGCCATTGTAGCTGTACCAGGCGCCGGCCTTGTCGATGATGCCCTGGGCGGCGCCGATCTCGATGATCTCGCCCTCGCGTGAGATCCCCGAGCCATACATGATCTCGAATTCCGCCTCGCGAAACGGCGGTGCGACCTTGTTCTTGACCACTTTGACGCGTGTCTGGTTACCAACGACTTCCTCGCCGTTCTTGATGGCACCGATGCGGCGAATGTCGAGCCGTACCGAGGCGTAAAACTTCAGGGCATTGCCGCCCGTGGTGGTCTCCGGATTGCCGAACATCACGCCGATTTTCATGCGGATCTGATTGATGAAGATCACCATGGTATTGGAGCGGCTGATGTTGCCGGTTAGCTTGCGCAGTGCCTGCGACATCAGGCGCGCGTGCAGGCCGACCTGCAGCTCGCCCATCTCCCCTTCGATCTCGGCGCGCGGCGTCAGTGCCGCTACCGAGTCGATCACGACGACGTCGACCGCGCCAGAGCGCACCAGCATGTCTGTGATCTCCAGGGCCTGCTCGCCGGTGTCCGGCTGTGACACCAGCAGGTCCTGCACATTGACGCCGAGCTTTTCTGCGTAGGCCGGGTCCAGGGCGTGCTCGGCGTCAACGAATGCCGCGGTGCCGCCGTTGCGCTGAATCTCGGCCACGACCTGCAGCGTCAGGGTCGTCTTGCCCGAGGACTCCGGACCGTAGATCTCCACGACCCGTCCGCGTGGCAGGCCGCCGATCCCGAGCGCGATATCCAGCCCGAGCGAGCCGGTGGAGACCGATTCGACATCGTAGCTCCCCGAGTCATCGCCCAGACGCATGACCGAGCCCTTGCCAAACTGCTTTTCGATCTGACCGAGCGCAGCCGCCAGCGCCTTCTTGCGATTGTCGTTACGGGTCTCATCCATCGTGGCGGTCCTTCCAGAAGCTGCGGGCGTTTTAGGGATGCACAATTATCCCACAACGAGGCACGCGGCGCGGGTGCAAAACGGGCGCAAAGACTTCGATAGAGTATGGCCCGCAAATCTCAGGCCGCTCCGGCACGCAGCGGCCAGCCGGCCAGCACGCCGTAGCGGCGCGTCGGTGCCGTTTCTGCGCAGTTGGCGCCAAGTTCATGACTTTGCGCCAGATAGAAGCGCCGCGCCGGCAGGCCCAGCCGCAATGCGGGCGCGTGCTGCGCCAGCAACTCCGGGGCCGGTGCGCTCGCCGCGCGCAGCAGCGTCATGTGCGCACGCCAGGGCTTGAGGTCCGGTTGCAGTCCAAGCCCGAGCGCGGTGGCGCGCAGCGTGCTCGCCAGCTCACTGGCCGAGGCAGGCGCACTGCTGCAGGTGGCCGCCAGGATGCGCGCGCGCGGCCAGTATTCGAAGGCATCGAAGAGCAATTCGAAGCCCTGCGACTCGATCCCAGCCGCGCGCTCGCACAAAGCGGCAACAGCGGGCTCATCGACCGCGCCCAGGAAGCAAAGCGTCACGTGCAAATCAACTTGCGCCAGGGGCCGGCCTGCAGCGCCAGCAAGCAGGGGCTGCGCCGCCCGCAGCAGTGGCTCATACCATCCGGCCTCGGGCCAGAGCGCAAAGAACAGTCGCCGCAACGGCTTGGCCCCCGAATCAGGGCGCGGCCAGCAGCAGCCGCAGCGCGGCGGCCACCGCAGCGCGACGCACGGCCTCGCGATCCCCGCCGAAGCGCTGCTCCAGTGCATCGCAGCTGCCATTGCGCTGTGCCAAAGCCAGCCAGACCAGTCCGACCGGCTTGGCGGGGCTGCCGCCATCGGGTCCGGCCACGCCGGTGATCGCCAGCGCGAGATCCGCCCCGCTGGCGTGCAAAGCCCCCGCGGCCATCTGCTGCGCGGTGGGCCGGCTCACCGCGCCAAAGGTCTCGATGACGCTGGCCGAGACGGCGAGCGCCTGCTGCTTGGCCGCGTTCGAATAGGTGACGTAGCCGCGCTCGAACCATTGCGAGCTGCCCGGAATATCGGTCAGGCACTTCGCCAGCCAGCCGCCGGTGCAGGATTCGGCCACAGCCACGCGGCGCTGCCTGGCCAGCAACTGCCGCCCGACCTGTTCGGCCAACGCGCGCAGCGCCCTGTCGCTGAGATCCAGCATGCACTCATGGTAGCCTGTCAGGGCGCACATGATCCGCAAGCTCATCAGCTCAGGCTCCCTATTCGAGCAGCAGATCGGCTACTCGCGCGCCGTGGTCGACGGCGAGTGGGTCTTCGTATCCGGTACCACCGGCTTCGATTATGCGAAGGGAACGATCTCCGAGGTCCTGCTCGAGCAGGCCGAGCAGTGCCTTGAGAACATACAGTCCGCGCTGCAACAGGCTGGCTCGAGTCTCGAGGACGTCGTGCGCGTGACTTACATCCTGCCCGAGCGCGCCGATTTCGCGCCCTGCTGGCCGCTGCTGCATGCGTACTTTGGCCAGATCCGTCCGGCGGCCACGATGATCGTGGCCGGACTGGCCGATCCGCGCATGAAGATCGAGATCGAGGTTACCGCGCGCAAGGCGCGCTGAGCGCTTCGGCTTTTCAGCCCGTGCGCAATGCGGATCGCTCCACGGCCCAGACCGTGTAGCCGCCCGACTTTTCATCCGGCTGCAGCCGGATCAGCCCGCGCTTCTGCGCCTCGGCCAGCAGATCGTTGAACGAGCGAAAGCCATAGGCGCGCTCGTTGAATCCGGGGTGACGGCGTTTGATCGTCTGCTTGATCATCGAGCCCCAGATCGGCTCGTTCACGCCGCGCTCCTCGGTGACCGCATCGAGCGTTTCCACGATCATCTCGAGCGCTTCGGCCACTTCGGGGCCCTTGTTCTCGCTCGCCCCGACCGCGGCGGGGACGCTGGCGGCCGCAGATGCGGGCAGCGCCGCACGACGGCGCGACTTGCGCTCCCCGCGCACCAGATCGTCGTAGTAGATGAATTCATCGCAATTATTAATGAACAGGTCGGAGGTCGAGTTCTTGACCCCGACGCCGATGACGGTCTTGTCGTTTTCACGCAGCTTGCTGACCAGCGGCGAGAAATCCGAGTCGCCGCTGATGATGATGAAAGTATCGACGTGTTCCTTGGTGTAGCACAGATCCAGTGCATCGACGACCATGCGGATGTCGGCCGAGTTCTTGCCCGACTGGCGCACGTGCGGGATCTCGATGAGCTCAAAGGCGGCCTCATGCAGGCTGCGTTTGAAGTCCTTGTAGCGATCGAAGTCGCAGTAGGCCTTCTTGACCACGATATGACCCTTGAGCAGCAGCCGTTCGAGCACCTTTTCGATGTCGAAGCTCGGGTAGTTGGCGTCGCGTGCGCCCAGTGCGATGTTCTCCAGATCGAGGAACACAGCCATGGTCGCATCGGATGTGGTGGTATTCATTCGTCAATATCCCCGGCGCTCGGCGCCCGTAATGGCACTATCCTATCCGAGACCGCGCGGCGTTATATGGCGGGGGAGCTTCTGCAGGGGTCGTAGCGATGAGTTCTGTCACAAGTCCGGACGTCGACGACAATCATACCCCGATGATGCAGCAGTATCTGCGGATCAAAGCGCAGCATCCGGACGTATTGTTGTTCTACCGCATGGGGGACTTCTACGAGCTGTTCTACGATGACGCGCGCCGGGCCGCGCAATTGCTCGATATCGCGCTGACCTCGCGCGGGCAGTCCGCCGGCGCCAACGTGCCGATGGCCGGCGTACCGGTGCACAGCGTCGAGACCTACCTGGACCGGCTGGTTCGGCGCGGTGAGTCGGTCGCCCTGTGCGAACAGCTCGGTGATCCGGGCAAGACCCGCGGCCCGATGACACGCGAGGTCATACGCATTGTCACACCCGGCACGATCACGGACGAGGCGCTGCTCGAACAGCGGCGCGAGACGCTGCTGGCCGCGCTGTGGCGCGAAGGCGGCAACTTCGGGCTCGCCTGGCTGGAGCTCGCGTCCGGTCGCTTCACCGTGACCGAGCTCAGCGGTGTGGCTGGCGTCGAGGCGCAATTCGAGCGCCTGCGCCCGGCCGAAATATTGCTGGCCGATAACCAGGCGCAGGAGCTCGCGACGCTCATGCGATTCGAGGCAGTCGTGCGCGAGCGAGCACTCTGGCACTTCGAGCTCGCCAGCGCGTCGCGCCTGCTGACCGATCAGCTCGGCACTTTGGATCTCAAAGGCTTCGGCGTCGATGAATTGCCGTTGGCACTGCGCGCGGCCGGCGCACTGCTGCAGTACCTGCGCGATACGCAACGCTCAGCGCTGCCGCACATCCGCGCGTTGCAGGTTGAGCAACGCCGCGACGCGCTGGAGCTCGATGCCACCACGCGGCGCAATCTGGAGCTCGAGCGCAGCCTGTCGGGCAATGAGCAGGCGACGCTGTTTGCGGTGCTGGACTCGACCATGAGCGCGATGGGCTCGCGCGCATTGCGCCGCGCCCTGGCGCGTCCGCTGCGAGCCCAAGGCCGATTGCGCGAGCGCTACCACGCGCTGTCTGCGTTGATCGAATCGCGCCGCTTCGAGGCACTGCGGGATCGTTTGCGCGGCCTTGCAGATCTCGAGCGTATTCTCGCGCGCGTGGCGCTGCGTTCGGCGCGCCCGCGCGACCTGGTGCAGTTGCGCGCCTGCCTGGCCGCCTTGCCGCAGCTGCGAGCCGCGCTCGAGTGCTTCGATTCCCCGCTGCTGGCGATGCTGCGCGGCCGCATGTCCGGGCATGCCGAACAGCACTCACTGCTCGGCCGCGCGATTGCAGCCGAGCCGGCCCATTTCGTACGCGACGGCGGCGTCATCGCTGCCGGTTTCGATGAGCAGCTGGACCATTTGCGCTCGCTCGCGAGCAATACGGACGAGTTTCTTGTCGAGCTCGAACACCGTGAGCGCGAGCGCAGCGGCATCCCGGGCCTCAAGCTCGGCTACAACCGCGTGCAGGGCTTTTATATCGAGGTCGCGCGCGCGCATGCCGGCCGCGTTCCGAGCGACTACCTGCGCCGCCAGACCGTCAAGTCAGCCGAGCGCTTCATCACGCCCGAGCTCAAGGGCTTCGAGGATCAGGTGCTGGGCGCGCGCGAGCGCGCGCTCTCGCGCGAGAGGGAGCTCTATGAATCCCTGCTCACGCTTTTGACCGCCTCGCTGGATGATTTGCAGCGCACCGCCGACAGCATCGGGCAGATCGATATGCTGGCAGCGTTGGGCGAACGCGCCGCAGTGCTGGGCTGGAATGAGCCCACACTTGTTGCCGAACCGCGCCTGCTGATCGAGGCCGGCCGCCACCCGGTGGTCGAGCGCTTTCTCGAGCGGCCGTTCGTCGCCAATGACCTCTCGCTGCACGAGGGGCGGCGCATGCTGATCATCACGGGGCCCAATATGGGCGGCAAGTCCACGTTCATGCGTCAGGTGGCACTGATCGTCGTGCTCGCGCACATGGGCAGTTTCGTGCCCGCGGCGCGTGCCGAGATCGGTCCGATCGATCGGATTTTCACTCGAATCGGTGCCGCCGATGATCTGGCCGGCGGGCGCTCGACCTTCATGGTGGAGATGACCGAGACCGCAAATATTCTGCACAACGCCACCGATCGCAGCCTCGTGCTCATGGATGAGATGGGGCGCGGCACCAGCACCTTCGATGGCCTGGCGCTGGCCCAGGCCGTCGCCGAGCACATCGCGACGCAAGTGCGTGCCTTTACTTTGTTTGCCACCCATTATTTCGAGCTCACCGCCCTCGCAGCGCATATCGAGGGCTGCGCCAACGTGCATCTGGATGCGACCGAGCATGGCGACTCACTGGTGTTTCTGCACGCCGTGAAGGAGGGTCCTGCCAACCGCAGCTATGGCTTGCAGGTCGCGCAGCTGGCCGGCGTGCCGCGCGCGATCATCGCCGCTGCGCGCCAGGTGCTGCAGCAACTGGAGGCGCAGAGGGCTGTATGGCACGAGCAGCACGCGGCTGCAGGCGCGCAGGCGCAATTGTCGCTGCCGCTGCCCAGCGCGCCAGTGGACCCCGCGCTCGAAGCGGCCCAGGCCATACTCGCCCGGCTTGCCGCGCTCGAGCCCGATACGCTCAGCCCCCGCGCGGCGCTGGATCTGTTGTACGAATGGCGCCGGATTGCCGGCCGCGATGACGGGGCTGCTTGAGCCTGAGCTCCACGCGCACGCAGCTGTGCGTGCCGCGCGCGCCCTGTCAGCTGCCGAAGCAACCATCTGCAAAGAAATTCCCCGCCGCACGCGCGACTGTGGCCGATATCAGCATGCCGGCGTGCGCAACGGGCACAGACAGCCAGCTCTTGGCGCCCTCGAGGCGCGTCTCCGAGACGCCCACGACTCCGTCGTTGGGCTCGTCGAATTTGACCAGCAGACGAGCGAGTCCTACGGGCCAGGTTCCGGCGATGATGCCCAGCTCGCGGCCAATGTCCCAGCGCCGCGTACGTTCGACCAGGAGCTCCTCTGCCACGGCGTGGCCCAGCGCCCGGCGAGCCCAGGCCCACGGCCCGAGTCGGCGTGCGGCACGCGAGCCGGCACTGGGCGTGCCCATGAACACGACGCGTCCGGGTTGCTCGATCGCGTAGTGCTCCAGACAGCGCATGATGACAAGGCCGCCGAGGCTATGGCCCAGCAGATGAAGCTGCGGCGCATCGATCCGGGCGATCAGCGCCTGCAGCGCCGCGACGATCTGGCGCATCGGTTCGTGCACCGAGCGGTAATGAAATACGTGCAGGCGATAGCCGTGCGCGCGCGCAAGGCGCCGGCGCAGCAGCATCGATTCGAATCCGGGCATCCAGAGCCCGTGCACATAGACCACGGCCGCCGCGCTGCCGCCCGAGCTCGTCCGGCTCATAGCCGAGCGCGCTCAAGGGCTCGCGGGCGGTGGCGTGCGCAGGCGAATGTGCAATTCGCGCAATTGCGCCTCGGAGACGGCCGTGGGCGCATCGGTCAGCGGATCGGCCGCGGTCTGTGTCTTTGGAAAGGCGATGACCTCGCGAATGCTATCGGTGCCGCTCATCAGCATCGCCAGGCGATCCAGCCCGAAGGCGATGCCGCCGTGCGGTGGACAACCATAGCGCAGCGCATCGAGCAGGAAGCCGAATTTGAGCCGCGCCTGCTCGGCGTCGATTCCGAGCAGTCCAAAGACGGCCGACTGCATCTCCTCGCGAAAAATGCGGATCGAGCCGCCGCCGACT
The DNA here is from genome assembly GCA_049515055.1 of Steroidobacteraceae bacterium. Taxonomy (GTDB): domain Bacteria; phylum Pseudomonadota; class Gammaproteobacteria; order Steroidobacterales; family Steroidobacteraceae; genus FEN-1191. Next base: position 7,226 of record JBEKUL010000037.1, read on the forward strand.
TCCGAACCATTGAGCACGAAGTCGTAGGCGCGCGCCAGCGCCTGGCCCGGTGCGGCCACCAGCGCCGCCGGATCATCGCTCTGTGGTGCGGTGAAGGGATGATGCGTCGCCTGCCAGCGCCGCGCGCCTGCATCCCAGTCGAACATCGGAAAATCCACGACCCATAAGGGTTGCCAGCCCGCGCCCACCAGCCCCCGATCCTGCGCAATCTTGAGGCGCAAGGCCCCGAGCGCGTCGCCGACGATCTTGGCCTGATCGGCACCGAAGAACAGCAGATCATTGTCCCGTGCGTGGCTGCGCTCGAGAATGCCCTGCAGCGCAGGCTCGCTCAGGAATTTGACGATTGGGGATTGCAGCCCATCGCGGCCGCGCGCGCGCTCATTGACCTTGATGTAGGCCAGGCCCTTCGCGCCGTAGCGCGCAATGTAGGCCGCGTACTCATCGATCTGGCTGCGCGTCAGCGCGCCGCCATCGGGCACGCGCAGCAGCGCGACGCGGCCTTGCGGGTCCTGCGCCGGGGCCGAGAATACCTTGAAGTCGCAATCGCGCACGAGATCGGCCACATCGACGAGCTCGAGCGCTACGCGCAGATCCGGCTTATCCGAGCCGTAGCGGCGCATCGCTTCCTGGTAACTCATGCGCGCAATGGGTGTGGGCAACTGTACGCCGAGCACCTCGCGAAACACCGTACACATCAGCTCCTCCATGAGCTGCATGATCTGCTCCTGCGTCAGGAACGAAGTCTCGACATCCAGCTGCGTGAACTCAGGCTGCCGATCCGCGCGCAGGTCCTCATCGCGAAAGCAGCGCACGATTTGATAGTAGCGATCCATGCCGGCGATCATGAGCAGTTGCTTGAAGATCTGCGGCGACTGCGGCAGGGCAAAGAACTTGCCCGGGTGGGTGCGACTGGGAACCAGATAGTCGCGCGCGCCCTCCGGTGTGGCCTTGGTCAGCATCGGGGTCTCGATGTCGATGAAACCGTGGGCATCCAGAAAGCCGCGCATCGAGCGCGTGATGCGATGGCGCAGCCGCAGTGCCTGGCTCATGCTCTCGCGCCGCAGATCCAGGTAACGATAGCGCAGGCGCACTTCCTCGTTGACAGTCTCATCGAGTTGAAACGGCAATGGTTCGCAGCGGTTGAGCAATTCCAGCTCGGTGGCCGCGATCTCTACCCTGCCGGAGGCGAGGTTGGCGTTGACCGTGCCGGCCGGCCGCTCCCGCACCGGCCCGCGCGCGCGCACCACAAACTCATTGCGCAGTTTTTCGGCCGTAGCGAACAGCTCCTGCTGTTCCGGATGGAACACAATCTGCACCACGCCCTCGCGATCGCGCAGGTCGACGAAAATCACCCCGCCATGATCGCGACGCCGATGCACCCAGCCGGCCACCGTCACATCCCGCCCGAGCAGTTGTTCGCTGATCTGTCCGCAATAGTGAGTGCGCATAGGCAGGGCGGGCCTCTCAGGGCGAAGGCGCAGGCACAGGCGCAGGCGCAGGCGCGGTGGGCATGATCACACCGAGCGTCACGATCATCTTCATGGCCGCATCGACGCTCATGTCGAGCTCGATGGCCTGCGAACGCGGGATCAGCACGATAAAGCCGGAAGTCGGATTCGGTGTGGTGGGTATGAATACGCACAGCTGCGCTTCCCTGCCCTGCAATGGCGTGATCCGCACGTCCGAGGCGGTCTGAAAGCCGATACTCCAGAGGCCGGCACGCGGGTACTCGATCATCAGTACCTTCTTAAATGAATTGCCCGAATTCGACAGGATCGTAGTGGAGAAGCTCTTCACCCCGCCGTAGATCGCGCGCACGAAGGGAATGCGGTTGAGCAGATCCTCCCAGGCGCGCACCAGGCTGCGACCGACGATGTTCGTCACCAGCAGGCCGGTCGCGAGCAGCACCAGTACCGCCAGCACGGCCCCGAGGCCTGGTATGTGCATGCCAAGCAGCGCTTCGGGCTGCAGTGAGCGCGGCAGCAACAGCAAGGTCTGGTCCACGAGGTGCAGGATGAAGCGCACCACCAGCACCGTGGCAATGATGGGCAGCCAGACCAGCAGGCCCGCAATCAAATAGCGGCGAACGATCAGCCTGAGGACTTCGCGGCTCAACGGCCCCTCCGGCCTCTGGCAGCTCTGGAGCGCGACTTGCCCGAGCCGCGTGCGCCCGATGATGCGCGCGCCGGCGCAGCGCGCCTGGACGGCGCCTTGCTCTTGCTCACGGCCTTCACCGCCCGCGAAGCCTTGCCCGAGCCGGCCGCAGGCTTCGCCGCACTGGCGCTGGCGGGCTCGCTCGCCGGGTTCTTGGCGGAGGCCGCGGCCTTGTCCGTCGCGGCTTCGCTCGTCGCGGCATTGTTCGCGCTCTTGGCGTCGCCCTTGGCCTCGCTCTCGGCGCCGCTCTTCTCGGGCGCAGGCTCGCTGGCCGCCGGCTCCTTCTCGCCAGCCAGATTGCGCTTGGATTCCTGCTCGGACTTGAAATCCGTCTCGTACCAGCCCGATCCCTTGAGCCTGAACACGGGCGCTGAGATCAGCTTCTTGAGCGTATTTCTGCCGCAGGAAGGACATTTTGTGAGCCGTGCATCGCTGATCTTCTGCATGACCTCGAGGTAGTAGCGGCAATGGCTGCATTCGTATTCGTAGACGGGCATGGTGTGGATCGCGCAAAAGTGTTGAGACGCAGGGATTATAGACGAGGCGGGCGATCCGCCCCCGGCGCGCTCAGTCGTAGCGCACGACCGAGCGCAAGCCCAGCGCACCGCATTTGAACTCCCCGCACAGTCTCAGGTCGATCAGGGCCGCCAGGCCCATGACCTCGTAACCCGCCGGCACGCACAGTTGCGCGGCGGTGGCCATGGTGCCCCCGGTCGCCAGCACGTCATCGATCAGGAACACGCGGCCGCGGCCGGATTGCATTTCGAGCACGCCGCTGCCGTATTCGAGCGCATAGGCGGCGGCGACCACGGGCGGCGGCAATTTGCCCTGCTTGCGGATCGGCACGAAACCCTTGCCGCGGCGAGCGGCCAGGCCGGCCGCGAGAATGAAACCGCGCGACTCGATGCCGACCAGCGCATCCACCTGACTCCACTCGCGCTCATCGAACAGGGCCTCGAGCACATCCAGGGTCGGATTGAAGTGCGCACGCAGCAGTGGCGTGATGTCACGAAACAGGATGCCCGGGCGCGGAAAATCGGGCACGTCGACGATGTGACGCTTTGGATCAAACATGGTGCCTCCGCGCGCAAGCTTAGCCGCTTGCGCCGCTGCGTGGGAGCATCGCTCTGCCGCGGCTGCGCTCGCTAGGACCTGACGGCTCGCAGGGGCCGCTTTTTCTCAAACACGAGCTCCCCGCCGCGCACACTCACGCGCACGCGGTCCCCGGGCATCAGTTCATTGCGCAGAATGCGCTGCGCCAGAGGATTTTCGAGCTGCTGCTGGATCGCGCGCTTGAGCGGGCGGGCGCCGTAGACCGGATCGAAACCGATGGCGCCGATCAGATCGAGCGCTGCCTCATCGAGCTCGAGCTCCATGTTGCGCTCGAGCAGTCGTCGGCGCAGGTACTCGAGCTGAATCTCGATGATTGCGCGAATCTGCCGGCTGCCCAGCGGATGGAAGACGACGATGTCATCGACCCGGTTGATGAACTCGGGTCGAAAGTGCTGCTGCACGGATTCCATGACGGCGCTCTTCATGCGCTGGTAGTTGCCCTCGCCGGCCATCTCCTGGATGACCTGCGAGCCCAGGTTCGAAGTCATGATGATGACCGTGTTGCGAAAGTCCACGGTGCGGCCCTGGCCATCGGTGAGGCGGCCGTCATCGAGCACCTGCAACAGCACGTTGAAAACATCCTGGTGCGCCTTCTCGATCTCATCGAGCAGCACCACCGCATACGGCCGGCGGCGCACGGCCTCGGTCAGGTAGCCGCCTTCCTCGTAGCCGACGTAGCCGGGAGGCGCCCCGATCAGGCGCGCGACCGAATGCTTCTCCATGAACTCCGACATATCAATGCGCACCATGGCCTCTTCCGTATCAAACAGGAACTCGGCGAGGGCCTTGCACAATTCGGTCTTGCCCACGCCGGTGGGGCCCAGAAACAGGAACGAGCCATTCGGGCGGCGCGGGTCGGACAGCCCCGCGCGCGTGCGGCGGATCGCGTTCGAGACGATGCGCACGGCCTCATCCTGCCCGACCACGCGTTTCTCCAGCGCCTCTTCCATGCGCAGTAGTTTTTCCTTCTCGCTCTCGAGCATGCGTGAGACCGGAATACCGGTCCACTTGGACACGACCTGCGCAATCTCCTCCTCGGTAACGCTGTTGCGCACCAGTTGCGGCGCCTTGTGCTCCAGCGCGTTCTGCGCCTGCGTAGCCTGCGCGAGCTGCTTCTCCAGCGCCGGTATGCGTCCGTACTGCAGCTCGGCCATGCGCGCCAGATCACTGGCGCGGCGCGCCTGTTCCAGATCCAGACGTGCGCGCTCGAGCTCCTCCTTGATCCGCGTCGCACCTTGCAGCGATGCCTTCTCCGCCTTCCAGATCTCCTCCAGATCGGCGTATTCCTTCTCCAGTGCGCTGAGGGTCTCCTGCAGCGTCGCCAGCCGGCGCTTGGAGGCCTCATCGCCTTCCTTTTTGAGCGCCTCCTGCTCGATCTTGAGCTGGATGATGCGCCGCTCGAGCCGGTCGAGCGCTTCGGGCTTGGAATCGATCTCCATGCGAATGCGTGCCGCGGCCTCATCGATCAGATCGATCGCCTTGTCGGGTAGCTGGCGGTTCGTGATATAGCGGTGCGAGAGCGTGGCCGCGGCGACGATCGCCGGGTCGGTGATATCCACGCCGTGATGCACTTCGTAGCGCTCCTTCAGGCCGCGCAGAATGGCGATCGTGTCTTCGACCGAAGGCTCATCGACCAGCACGGTCTGAAAGCGACGCTCGAGGGCGGCGTCCTTTTCAATGTATTTGCGGTACTCATCGAGCGTCGTGGCGCCCACGCAGTGCAATTCACCGCGCGCCAGTGCGGGCTTGAGCATATTGCCGGCATCCATCGCGCCCTCGGCGCGCCCTGCGCCCACCATGGTATGCAGCTCGTCGATGAACAGGATCACCTGACCTTCCTGTTTGGCCAGGTCGTGCAGTACCGCCTTGAGACGCTCCTCGAATTCGCCGCGAAACTTGGCCCCCGCGATCAATGCGCCCATATCGAGCGCGAGAATGCGTTTGTGCTTGAGCCCCTCGGGCACCTCGCCATTGACGATGCGCTGCGCCAGGCCCTCGACGATGGCGGTCTTGCCCACGCCAGGCTCGCCGATGAGCACCGGATTATTCTTCGTGCGTCGCTGCAGGACCTGGATCGTGCGGCGGATTTCGTCGTCGCGGCCGATGACCGGATCGAGTTTGCCGACGCGCGCCCGTGCCGTCACATCCATGGTGTATTTCTCCAGCGCCTGGCGGTTCTCCTCGGCGCCGGGATCCTCGACCTTCTCGCCTCCGCGCACCTCCTCGATCGCTTTCTCGACCGCGGCGCGGCGCGCACCAGTGTCTTTGAGCGCCTTGGCGAGCGCACCGCGATCCTCAAAGGCCGCCAGCACGAACAGCTCGCTCGAGATGTACTGATCCCCGCGCTGCTGCGCGAGCCGATCGGTCACGTTGAGCAACCGGCTCAGTTCGTTCGAGATCTGCACGTCCCCACCGGTACCTTCGACCTTCGGCAGGGCATCGAGGATGGAGTTGAGCAGTCCGCGCAGGCGATTGGCGTCAATGCCGGCCTTGATCAGCAGCGGGCGCACGCCGCCGCCGGGCGCGTCGAGCATGGCAAGCAGCAGGTGGGTCGGCTCGATGAACTGGTTGTCTCGGCCAACGGCCAAAGATTGTGCATCGGCCAGGGCCGATTGAAAGCGGCTCGTCAGTTTATCCATGCGCATGGGAATTTATCTCTGGGGACTGGTGGGTGCGAATTCAAGCCGATCCGGGCCCTTCCTGCAGCCAGATCAGCGCCGCCATGCGCCCCGTCACCCCGTCGCGGCGATGGGAATAATAGCGCTGCGCTTGCTCGTAACAGCAGCTGGCATCGGCCGCTACCGATTTCAGGCCCAGTGCGGCCAGGCGCATGCGCGCCAGGGCGTGCAGATCGCAGAGCCAGCGGCCACGCGCATTGGGGGCGAAGGCGAACCGTGCGGCCGCATCATGCGCGAGGAATGCTTCGCGTACCTCCTCGCCGACTTCAAAATGCCTCGGTCCGATCGATGGGCCCAGCCACACGTGCGGGGGCTGCGGCGCAGCCAGCGCCGCGATGGTCGCCTCGAGCACCCCGGCAGCCAGTCCGCGCCAGCCGGCATGTGCGATCGCGACCGCCACCGCGTCGTGGGTTGCGAACAGCACCGGCAAACAGTCCGCGACCAGCACCGCCAGCACTCGCCCGCGCGCTCGCGTGAGGGCCGCATCGGCGCGCGGCGCCGACGGGCCGTCATACCGGTCAGCGTCCAGCACGCCGATGCCATGCACCTGCTCGAGCCACAGCGGCTCGCCCGGCAATGCTAGCGCCTGACGCAGCCGCCGCCGGTTTTGTGCCACCGCGCTCGCCAGGTCCCCGACGTGATCGCCCAGATTGAGCGAGTCATAGGGAGCCAGGCTCACCCCGCCCGTGCGCTGGGTGAAGACCGCCCGTACGCGGCTCGGCGCGGACCATAGCGCTCGCTGGTATGCGGGCATCTGCCGGCTCATCAGCGGCTCGATGGTGCACGCGTCGCCGGACGGCGCGCATCGGCGCGCAGATGCTGCAGCAGTGACTGCAGATCGGCCGGCACCGGGGCCTCGAAGCTCTGTGGCTGGCCGCTGAGCGGGTGCAGGAAGTGCAGACGCTGCGCATGCAGCGCCTGGCGCCGGAAGTCCTGCAGCGCAGCGTTCATGGCGGGCGCGGCGGCGTGCACGAGTCGTCGGCGCGCGCCGTAGAGCGCATCGCCCACGAGCGGAAAGCCGATGTGCGCCAGATGCACCCGGATCTGATGCGTGCGTCCGGTCTCGAGCTCGACGCGCAGCAGCGTGTGAGCACGAAAGCGCTCCTCGATGCGATAGTGGGTGATGGCCTCGCGCCCATCGGCGCGCACAGCCATGCGGGTGCGCGCGCTGCGATGCCGGCCGATGGGCTTATCGACGCGGCCGCCACCGGTCGGCAGTCCCGCGCACAGCGCCAGATACTCGCGGCGCACGCTGTGCGCTGCGAGCGCAGCGACCAGGCGCGTGTGCGCCTCGAGCGTGCGCGCGATGATCAGCAAGCCGCTCGTGTCCTTGTCCAGTCGATGCACGATCCCCGCTCGCGGCACGTGCGCGAGCTGCGGCTCGTGCGCCAGCAGCGCATTGAGCAGCGTTCGATCGCGATTGCCAGCGCCCGGGTGCACGACCAGCCCCGCCGGTTTGTTGAGCACCAGCAGGGCCGCATCCTCATGCACGATCTGCAGCGGTAAGGGCTGCGCGAGTGCACCCTGCAGATCGGGGCACTGTGCCTGCACCGTGAGCTGCTCGCCACCGTGCACGCGCGCACGCGCGCGGATCGGACGGCCGTTCTCGCGCACCGCGCCGGCGCGGATCCAACGCTGCAGACGCGCGCGTGAATACTGTGGCAGCGCAGCGGCGAGCGCCTGATCGAAGCGCAAGCCCCTGGCGGAAGCCGGCAACTCGAGCACATGGGTTTGGAACTCCGGTGGCATGTCGAGTGTCAGCTATACTTGCCCACTTGCGTCCCACAGGTCGCACATCAAGGCCGCGCGGATTCCAAGTTCATGAAATCTAAGGTCCACACTTGAGCTCACAGGTCGGCGCGCCGCGCGCGGCCTCGAAACGCGCCCGCGCGATGAGCGCCCTGGCCCTGGCGAGCGTGGCACTGCTGTGCGGCTGTCATACCCGGCAAACGAAGGAGCTCAAAAGGGCCACGGCCGCGCTGCTCTACGCCAACGCCCATCAGGCTTTGCGCAGCAATGATATCCAGTATGCCATCAGGCAGTACGAGGCATTGGAATCGCGCTTTCCGTTCAGTCCGCAGGCCCGTCAGGGTCGCCTCGATCTCATTTACGTCTACTACCGCAAGGGCGACAAGGATGCCGCCACCGATGCGGCCGAGGAGTTCCTGCGCGAGAATCCGACCCATCCGCGCGTGGACTACGCCTATTACATGGAGGGCATGATCAACTTTGAACGCACGCCCTTCGCGATCGAACGTTGGTTCGGGGTCAACATGGCGCGCCGTCCGCCTTCCACGGCGCTCAAGGCCATCACCGCCTTCAGCAAGGTCGTCACACAGTATCCGAAGAGCATCTATGCACACGATTCGCTGCGACGCCTGGTCTATCTGCGCAATCGACTGGCCGAATACGAAATATTTGTCGCGCGCTATTACATCAAGCGCGGCGCCTACATGGCGGCGGCTCAGCGCGCACAGGGCGTGATCGATCAGTATGACGGTGCGCCGGCCCAGCGCGACGCGCTGCTCGTGCTCGCGGACTGCTATCGGCGCATCGGCCTCAATGAACTGGCCGCCAACGTCGATCGCGTCTACCAGACCAACTACGCCGCGGGCGCGCAGAGCGCGGCATCGGGACATCACTGGTGGGCGCCGTGGCGCTGATTGGCGAGCGCGGCGCTACTCAGCGCCGATAACCATTGGTGATCGGATAGCGCCAATCGCGACCGAAGGCGCGGGCGCTCACGCGTACTCCTGGAGGCGCCTGCCGGCGCTTGTATTCGGCGCGCTTGACCATGTCGAGCACGCGCGCGACCACGGCTCGATCGAAGCCGCGCTCGCAGATCTCCTCGACCGAAAGATCCTCCTCGATGAAAGCCTCCAGGATCGGGTCGAGCACGTCATAGGGCGGGAGCGAGTCGGTGTCCTTCTGATCGGGACGCAGTTCGGCTGAGGGAGCGCGCGTGAGCACGCGCTCTGGAATCACGCTCGAGAGCGTGTTGCGATAGCGAGCCAGCCGGTAGACACGCTGTTTGCTGCAGTCCTTGATCGGCGCAAAACCGCCGGCCATGTCGCCATAGAGCGTCGCATAGCCGACCGCCATCTCGCTCTTGTTGCCGGTGGTCAGCAGCATGCGACCCGTCTTGTTGGAGATCGCCATGAGCAGCAGTCCGCGGCAGCGCGCCTGAATGTTCTCCTCGGTCGCATCGGCAGCGCGCCCTTGGAACTCGTGCTCGAGCGCATGTAGCGTCGTCTCGAACAACTCCTCGATCGAGATCACGCTCAGGCTCACCCCCAATGCGCGCGCCTGCGCGCTCGCGTCCTCGCGGCTCATGTCCGAGGTGTAGCGCGAGGGCATCATGACTGCGTGCACGCGCTCAGGGCCGAGCGCATCAACGGCAATCGCAAGAGTCAGGGCCGAGTCCACGCCGCCGGACAAGCCCACCACGGCGCCCGTAAAGCCGTGCTTGTCCACATAATCGCGCACGCCGATCACCAGCGCGCGATATACGCTCTGGTCATCGGACATGTCCGGTGCCACCTCGCCGGCGAGCGGCACCACGGCGTCGTCGCGGCGCTCAAAGCTGGCCGCATAGAGCCCTTCCTCGAGTGCTGGCGCGCGCATCGCCAGACGGCCTTGGGCGTCCATCACAAAGGAGTTGCCGTCAAACACGAGCTCATCCTGGCCGCCGAAGAGATTCACGTAGACGGCAGGCACTTGCGTCTCGTGCACGCGCTCGGCGATGACCTGCTCGCGCTCGCGTTGCTTGTGAATCTCGTAAGGTGAAGCGTTGATGATCAGCAGCAGCTGTGCCCCGAGCGCGCGTGCCGCCGCGGCCGGCTGGGGCTCCCAGGCGTCTTCGCAGATCAGCAGGCCGAGCCGATAGCCGTCGAAATCAACCACAGTGGCCTCGGTGCCGGCCGTGAAATAGCGCTTCTCATCGAAGACCTTGTAGTTGGGCAGACAGGCCTTGCGATGCTGCGCCAGAACGCGCCCGCCGCGCATCAGTCGCGCCGCATTGTAAATGCGCCCCTGATCGTATTCCGGGTAACCAACCAGCACGCCGACTTCGGGCACCGCCTCGGTCAGCTCCTGCAGCGCCTGCTCGATCTGTCGGCGCAGCCCGCGGTGAAACAGCAGGTCCTCGGGAGGGTAGCCGCTGAGCGTGAGTTCCGGAAAGGCGACCAGGTCGGCCTGCATCGTTGCGTGCGCGCGGCGCGCTTCCAGGATCACGCGCTCGAGATTTCCGCGCACGTCGCCGACCAGCAGATCCAGTTGCGCCAGCGCGATGGTCAGGCGATCAGAGCGCGCCATGGTACGAGGCAATCAACGATGCCGCGCGGCGCTCTTGCGCCGGCGAGCGCCGGTGCGGCGCGCGCTCAACAATTCGGCCATCGCGCTGCCCAGCTGCGCCGGTGATTTCACCGTGCGTACCCCCGCAGCCTCGAGCGCACGGTATTTATCCTTGGCGGTGCCTTTGCCGCCGGCTATCACGGCGCCGGCGTGTCCCATGCGTTTGCCCGCGGGCGCCGTGACCCCGGCGATATAGGCCACGACCGGCTTGGTGACGAATTGGCGGATGTACTCTGCGGCCGCCTCCTCATCGCTGCCGCCGATCTCCCCGACCATGATGATGCCCTCGGTCTGCCGATCGCGCTGGAACAATGCGATGACATCGATGAAATTCATGCCGCGTACCGGATCCCCGCCAATGCCGACGCAGGTGCTTTGTCCCAGGCCGTTGTTGGTGGTCTGAAAAACTGTTTCATACGTGAGCGTGCCCGAGCGCGAGACGATGCCGACACGGCCCTTCTTGTGGATGAAACCCGGCATGATGCCGATCTTGCATTCCCCCGGCGTGATGATGCCCGGACAGTTCGGTCCGATCAGGCGCGCTGTCGAGCCCGCGAGCGCGGCCTTGACCTTGATCATGTCGTTGATCGGCAGACCCTCGGTGATGCAAACAACCAGTTCGATGCCGGCATCGACGGCCTCGAGTATGGAATCGGCCGCGTAGGGGGCGGGCACATAGATCATGCTGGCCGTCGCGCCAGTGGCGCGCACGGCATCGCGTACCGTATCGAACACCGGCAAGCCCAGGTGTTCCTCGCCACCGCGCCCCGGCGTCACGCCGCCGACGAGCCGCGTGCCGTAAGCCAGGCACTGTTCGGAATGAAATGTGCCCTGCCTGCCCGTAAAGCCCTGGCAGATCACCTCGGTGCGTTGATTGACGAGGATACTCATGCCGCTGGCGTGCCGCAGCGATTGCGCCGGCTCATCAAGCCCCAGCCCTCGCGGCCTTGCGGCGCCGGCCGCTCTGTGCTGCCGCGGCCACGACTTTGCGCGCCGCGTCCGTAAGATCGGCCGCCGCAATGATCGACAAGCCGCTCTGGGCCAGGCGCTCGCGTGCGAGCTCGGCGTTCGTGCCTTCCAGCCGCACGACCACCGGCACGGCAACGCCGACGTTTTTAACCGCATTGATGATGCCATCGGCGATCAGATCGCAGCGCACGATGCCGCCGAAGATATTGACCAGAATCGCGCGCACTTTGGGATTAGATAAAACCAGCTCAAAGGCCGCGGTAACGCGCTCGCTGGTAGCCCCACCGCCGACATCGAGGAAATTTGCCGGCTCACCGCCATGCAGTTTGATCAGGTCCATGGTCGCCATGGCCAGCCCCGCGCCGTTGACCATGCAGGCTATGTTGCCATCCAGGGAAACGTAATTCAGATCGTGCTCGCTCGCCCGACGCTCCATCGGGTCCTCCTGACCCACATCGCGCAGTGCGGCCATAACCGGCTGGCGGAAGAGCGCGTTCGCGTCGATATCGAGCTTGGCATCCAGCGCGAGCAGCGCGCCCTGGCGCGTCACGATCAATGGGTTGATCTCGATGAGGCTGGCGTCGCGCTCCAGGTAGAGCCGATACAGCCCCAATGCGAGGGATTGAAAGGCCTCGAGCTGCGAGGGCGCCAGCCCGAGACCAAACCCGAGCTGCTTGCACTGAAAAGGCTGCAGACCGGTGACAGGATGGACCGTCAGCGACAGAATCTTCGCCGGGTCCTTCCGCGCCACCTGCTCGATGTCCATGCCGCCGGCCGCAGAGGCCACGAGCGCGATGCGAGCGCGCTCGCGGTTCAGCGTCAGGCTCAGGTACAGCTCGCGCTCAATGTCGGATGCGGCCTCGACGTAGACACGCTCAATCGGCAATCCAGCCGCACCGGTCTGCGCTGTCACGAGGCGCTGTCCGAGCATCGAGGCAGCTGCGCTGCGCAGCGCTTCCAGATCCCGCACCAGCTTGATTCCGCCGGCCTTGCCGCGAGCGCCGGCGTGCACTTGCGCCTTGACAACCCAAGCTCCCCCGCCCAGGGCCTGGGCGGCGGCAACGGCCTCCTGCGGGCTCGAGGCGACGCGCCCTTCCGGGACCGGCACGCCGTAGCTGGCCAGTATTTTCTTCGATTGGTACTCGTGCAGATTCATCCGCCAGGCTCCGCTGCCCCTCGAAGGCAGCGGATTGTCGCGGAAAGCTGTGCCGACAGCTAGGCGAACCTATCGAACGCTATAGCCGCGTGCCTCGAGGCAGGCTGTTATGGCGCGCTGATATTGATCGCGCTTCGGGCCGTTATCGGCCCCCTGGACTGCGCCAGCCGCCTGGCTGGGATCGAAGCCGGTCTGCCCCTTGGCCCAGTTGTGGCATTCGTAGCGGTCAGCGGCCTGCTGCTCCTGCGTCTGTCCGTTGCGCGGATAGATATAGAAGTTGTCTGCCGGCGGCGGTGGCGGGGCCGGCTGCGGGGTGGCACCGGGTTGATCGGCGCCGGCCGGCGGATCCACCACGACGTAGCCGCCCTGGTCCGCGGTCCACTGATAGTAGACGTCATTGGCGTAGTAGTAGGGCAGGCCGCCGAACCAAACCGTGGTGTAAAACGGCGGCAGCACCGTCAGGAACAGCCCTACGGGCGGGCGCGCGACAATGAATCCGCCAGGACCCGGCGCGTACCAGATGCCGCCATAGAAATAGTATCGGCTGCCATGGAATGCGTAGGGTCGATAGCCAGCGGGCAATTCGTGCACCACGCTGCCGCGCGCCGGGTAGTAGTGTCCGTGATCGAAGCGATTGTCGAGCACCTGACCGCGGCCATCGCGCTCAAAATGCCCCATGCCCCGCCCATGCTCCTGGGCAACGCTGGCCCCGGCAGCTGCCAGTCCCAGCGCGCACGCTGCGATCAGCAACGCCCCTCTGCAATTCTCGAGGCTCACAGTCGCTACCCTCCTCAGCTGATGGTGTAGCCGCGCGCATCCAGGCAGGCGCCGATCGCCCGCCGATAGTTCATATAGCCCACCTGCGCGCCCGCCTCGCTTTGATCGATGCGTGCCTGTGCATAATTGGCCTGCGCCTGCGCATTCGCATCGGCGGCCGTGCCAACGGCTGCCCCAGTCAGGCCGCCCACCAGCAGGCCGGCCCCGGCTGCGCGCGGACCGGCGATGGCCGCGCCCAGAATCGCACCGGCGATCGCACCGACCGCTGTACCCGTACCAGGCGGATTGGCTGGCTCGACCACGACGCGCTGACCGGGGGGTACACCAGGGCGGCTGGGATCGAAGCCGGACTGCTGGACCGCCCAGACGTGACACTCATAGCGGTCTCGCTCCAGCTGCTCGGGACTCTGCCCGTGAGCCGGATAAACCATGATCTGGGGGGGTGGCGGGGCATTTTGCACGACGACCCGCTGTGGCGGGGGCGTCACGCAGGCTGCCAGCAGGACCGAGAGCGCCAAAGCGGACCCGGTCCGCAGATTAAGTAATGGAGTACGCATATGCTTCATAGAACGACACAGCCTCCGGTAGGGTTGACAGGCCGCTGCTGGCTACCTGCAATACTTAGAGTGCGGCTCCAAGCGACAGTTTCAATGCCACAACCGCGTCGGTCATGAGTATCGCCTATACGCCGCCCGCGGCGTCAATCCCGCCGCTCGCGGGACGGGTTGTCGGAGCCTCGGGCGAGTTGGCCTGGCGCGTTGTCGGACTGGCCAATCTGTATCGCCTGCTCCTGCCGCCGGTGCTGCTTGCCCTTTACCTGCTGACGCGGCCAAGCCCGACGGTCGGCGGCTACGACGCGCACTGGTTTGTCGTCGTCTGCGCGGCCTATTTTGCCCTCGGTGTGCTGTTCGCCTTTGGCCGGCGCGGTCACTGGCCGAGCCGCGGCGTTCTGGTGCTCTCGCACACCCTGCTCGACACGACCGCCGTGGCCGCACTGCTGTACTGCAGCGGAGGCGCGGCGAGCGGGCTTGGCATTCTGCTCGTCATCCCGGTCGGCGCTATGGCGCTGCTGGCGGACGGGCGAGAGGCCTTTGCCGTCGCGGCTATTGCGGCGCTCGGGATTCTGCTGCAGCAGATTGGCTCCGTCGTATTCGGCAACGCGCCGTGGGCCGACTATCCATCGGCCGGCATGCTCGGCGCCGTGCTGTTTCTGGTCGCGCTCACGGCCTGGCCGCTGTCCAATCGGCTGCGCGAGAGCGAAGCTCAAGCTCGCCGTGCGGTGCTCGACCTGGCGAATCTCGCACAGCTCTCGCAATACATCGTGCAGCACCTGCGCGAGAGCATTCTCGTGATCGATCCGAGCGATCGTATCCGCCTGATCAACGAATCGGCGGCGCAGGTGCTCGGCGAAGCCGTGGCGGTGCCAGGCGCCCTGATCGGCGAGGTCTCACCGCGGCTGCTCTACCTGCTGTCAACCTGGCGCAGCAATGACACCGTGCGCCTCAGTGGTGAGGCCGAAACCCTGGTCGCTGCCGACGGCGCGCGCATGATCAGGCCGCACTTCGCGCCGCTCGGTGACAGCGATCCCGCACCGGCACTGGTGTTCCTCGAGGACATCGGCGAGCTCGCCGCCAAGGTCCAGCAGACCAAGCTCGCGGCGTTGGGCAGACTGTCGGCGAGCATCGCGCACGAGATCCGCAATCCCATCGGCGCGATGAGTCACGCGGCGCAATTACTGGCGGAGTCTCCGGATCTGCGCGCGGAAGATCGGCGTCTGAGCGAGATCGTGCAGACCAACTCCACGCGTGTCAGCGGCATCATTGATAACATCCTGCAGCTCTCGCGCCGTGAAGTCTCCAGGCCCGAGGCCTTGCGCCTGGGGGCCTGGACGGCGCGCTTTCGCGAGGAATTCTGTGCCACCGAGCAATTGCAGGGGCAGCTGCTGCGCATTGATCCGGCCTCCGAGGAGGTCGAGGTGCACATCGATGGCAGCCAGCTGCACCAGATCGTCTGGAACGTGTGTCGCAACGCCGTCATGCACGCTCTGCCTCACTCCGGCGGCGCGCCGATCGAGCTGCGCTTCGGCCGACTGGGCGGGATGGGCCGACCTTATCTGCAGATCGCCGATCGCGGGCCGGGCATCGCCATCGCGGATGCCGAGCGCGTATTCGAGCCCTTCTTCACCCGTGCCCAGCGCGGCACGGGGCTTGGCCTGTTTTTGGCCCGCGAGCTCGCGGCCGCCAACCGCGCGACACTGCTGCATGAGGCGCGCGAGGGCGGGGGCAGCATCTTTCGTATGGTCTTCGCCGATCCGCGCCGCTGGCACGATCTGTATTCCTGAGGCCTCGCGCACCGCAGTGCTCGTCCTATGTCGCTGATGCCCACGGTACTGATCGTCGATGACGAGCCTGATCTGATCGAGCTGGTATCCCTGACGCTCGGTCGCATGAATCTGGCCAGCGCAGCGGCGCACGATCTGGCCGGTGCGCGCGCCCAGCTGGCCACGCAAAGCTTCGGTCTGTGCCTTACGGATATGCGCCTGCCCGACGGCGATGGCCTGGATCTGGTCGCCTACATCCAGGCGCATCACCCCGAGCTGCCGGTGGCCGTCATCACGGCACACGGCAACGTCGAGTCCGCGGTGCGTGCGCTCAAGCTGGGCGCTTTCGACTTCGTCTCCAAGCCGCTGGATCTGGGCGTGCTGCGCAAGCTCGTCGCCACCGCCGTGAAGCTCGCCGCCGGCGCGCCGGCGGCGGCCGTGCTGCAGGCCGCCGAGACAGGGGCCTACGCCTATCCGGGGCCGCGACTCATGGGACACTCGCGCGCGATGATCGCACTGCGCGAACTGATCGGACGCGTTGCGCGCAGCCAGGCGCCCGTGCACATCACCGGGGAGTCGGGTACGGGCAAGGAGCTCGTGGCGCGACTCATTCATGACAGTGGCGCCAGAGCGGATTGCCCTTTTGTGCCCGTGAACTGCGGGGCTATCCCTTCCGAGCTCATGGAAAGTGAGCTCTTCGGCCACAAGCGCGGCAGCTTCACTGGCGCGGTAGCCGATAAGAAGGGACTCGTGCAGAGCGCAGAAGGCGGCACCTTATTTCTGGATGAGATCGCTGATCTGCCCCTACACATGCAGGTCAAGTTACTGCGGGTGATCCAGGAAAAGGCGCTGCGCCCGATCGGCGAGCAGCGCGAAGTGCCGATCGACGTGCGCGTACTGTCCGCAACCCACAAGCCGCTGGCCGAGTTGGTCGCGCAGGGACGCTTTCGGGAGGATCTGTATTACCGTGTCAACGTCATTGAGATCCAGGTGCCGGCGTTGCGCGAGCACCCCGATGACATCCCTGAACTGGCCAGCAACATGCTGGAGCGAATGTCGGTGCGCATCGGCCTGCGAGCCCCGCAGATCACCCCGGAGGCCTACGCCGCCCTGCAGCGCTACGCGTTCCCAGGCAACGTGCGCGAACTCGAGAACATTCTCGAGCGTGCCGTCGCACTGTCGGCTTCCGGTCAGATTGATGTGCAGGACCTGCAACTGCGTGCGCTCAGCGCGGCGGCGGCCACGGCAAGCGGCCATGCAGAAGTCGGCGCTAACGCGAATGTAGCGCCGGGCGCCAGCGCCGTGCTGGCTTCCTCCGTAGGCGTCGGCACCAGTGCGGCGCTCGAGGATCAGCTCGAGAGCATCGAGCGCGATGCGATCATCAAGGCGCTCGAGCAAACCCGCTACAACAAGACCGCGGCCGCCAGATTACTGGGCATGAGCTTTCGGGCCTTGCGCTATCGCGTCAAGAAACTCGGCATCGAATAGGCCGCCCTGACCCCGAGTGACAATTCCTGTCACTTTTCGTCAGCCACTGACCCGAGATGTCGCCGAAGCATCCCGATGCTTATGTTCAGTTCGTATTAACACTAATAGAAACAGCGAGATAGCATCTGAATTGGCCCTGGCACGCAGGTTGCATCTATGAATGTCAGCGGCTGCACGGCCGCAGCCCGTAACACACAATTTGGAGCTCTCGAGTTATGAAGACCATGCAAAGAGGCTTTACCCTGATCGAACTGATGATCGTCGTGGCGATCATCGGCATTCTGGCCGCGATCGCAATCCCGGCCTACCAGGACTACACGATACGCGCGCAAGTGACGGAAGGCGCGACTCTGGCTGATGGCGTCAAAGTGGCCATGCAGGACTACTACGCACAGCACGGCACCTGGCCGACCTCGCTGACGGCCACCGATGCGGCCTTCGGCTTGAACTTCACTGGTGCGGTGGACGGCCAGTACGTGTCCGGTGTCACCACGCCCGCGGCCGGCGTGATCCT
>JBEKUL010000038.1:0-24522 GCA_049515055.1 Steroidobacteraceae bacterium
GCTCCTGAAGCCGCCGTAGCTCAGATACAAACCAACTATCAGCGTAATTGCGGCGTAAAGGTAAAACAATTGCTGGTAGTGGAATCCATTCAGGAAAAACGCGCTGCTGGATCCCGGCGGCACCAACAGAAAAAGAGCGCCTTTGATCAGCCCGATCCAGCCAAGAAGCGTGACGAGCACGGTCAAAGAGCCGCCCGACCAGATATTGTGTGTGAGCACCATTGCCAGGCCGGCCATCGTTATGACGGCACCGAGAAAAAACATCAGCGGTGCGTTCCCGAGCATCGACGTCACTGTATCCACCATGGATTGTCCACGCAAAAACATCGACAACGCGATCACGATGCAGTAGAGCCCCAGCAGTCTGCTTAGAAACACCGTGCGTGAGGACATTGCCACCTCCATGGGCTAGAAATCCTGCGTCAGACCAAAGAACAAGCCCCGTCTTGCACCATACTGCGGCGCAAATACGCCTATGCCGGTGCCGCTGCGTATCTCGTAGTTCTTATCGAACAGATTGACGACATCGAACCGCGCCGTGAGCGGACCCGGAGCACCGTCCTGGAAGGCATGGGTCATACCGAAATTCCACTGGGCGTAGCTTGGTGTGTGATCGCCATTCGGGATGGAGACACCGAAAGGGAGGGTTGGACTCGGGGCGACCAGCTGCAGGTCATCGCGCAGTCCGTTGCCGAATATCATATCCAGATTTAGCCGCGTGCCGAGCAAGAGATAGGACACGCCACCGGAGGCCGATACGCGCTCCTCGTGATCCAGATGGATGAAGTTGTCGGCGATGTAGGCTAGCTGCTGCGCGTTGAAGCTGAACTGCGAGGATTCGACATCCTTGCCCTTGGCGGACTGCACGGCGGCATTGACGTAGACAGAAAAGCCGTTGGTGGTGTAGTTGCTGCTGAACTCGACGCCACCGACCTGGCCGAAGCGATAGTTGAAAGGTGTCAAAATGATCGGGGCGCCGAATTGGCCTTCATCGATGAGATTTTGGGCGGTTCGCCAAAAACCGTCGATCCCTAGCGTCAACGCCTTGTCGAGCAGTTTCTGCTGCACACCAAAATCATAGTAGTCAGCGCGCTCGGCGAAAGGGGCCGTGTCCTCCGTCTGGGAGCCAGGCGGCGCGGCCGTAGTGTTGGCGAAACTCGTGAAGGTTCCGCTGGCGACCAGCTCGAACGGCGGTGGCGTAAAATAGCGCGAGTAGCCGCCATGTGCGGTCGTGCCGGGCAGCACCTCCCACACCACGTTGAGGCGCGGGCTGAGTTGGCTGCCGCTCGAATAGGCATGGTACTCGTCGAAGCGCAGGCCGTAATTGACCGTCACGGTCGATAGCGCTTTCCACTCATCCTGCAGGTACAGACTCACGATCGTTTGCGTCTGCGAACTGTTCTGGACAATCGCCTCGGGCACGTCGCTGATCGGATAACCGACCGGAAAGTAGAACAAACCCTCCGAGACAGTAGGGTCTGGAGACACCGGCAGAACCGAGGAAGTCGTGTTGCTGGTGGCGATGTCGTGCTGCAGATAAAAGCCGGCGCGCAGCGTATGCGTATCGGTAAGTTTATAGGCACTGTCAGTCTGCCAGCCCAGAGCGGTGTCGCCCTTGAAGGCATTCTGCGCAATGCCGTTGTAGAGCAGATCGCCGACCCAGTCCGGTTCAAAATCCAGGCTGGTGTAGCGGGCGGAGAGCGAGCTCTGCAGATTGAATGCGCCTTGCGAGTGCTGCCAGCTCACGATCGCGTACTGCGCCAGCTCGTGCTGGTTCTCATTCAGATTGTCGCTCAAAAAGTCGGTCACGCCCTCGTCGCTCAGACCGTTCGAAGGCTGCAGACCCTGCTGGTTCGGAATCTGGAACTGCTCATTGGATACACCAAGCACGAGCGACAAGCGATCGTTCGGATCGATAATGTCCTCGAAGTAGCCGAAACCGTGCAATTGGGTCGAGTGATCATGCAGCGGCTCAGAAGAGTCGTCGGGAGATTCAATGCCCAGATCGTTGCGCAACATCGACGCGCTCGCGAAATAACTGAGATCGCCGGAGCTTCCGGCGTACCAGGCCGATGGCTCAATTGTCGAGTGGCTGCCGCCATACAGCGACACTGATCCACCGGGCTCCAGCAGGCCGCTCTTGGTGGTCAAATCGATGATACCAGCGGTGCGCAGACCGTATTCCGCCGGCAGCGCCCCCGTGATCAGGCTCATCGAAGAGATCAGCCGCGGATCGAGAGTTTGACTGAAGACACTGATGCCCTCGGGTAGGATGATGCCATTGAGCCGATATTGCAGGTCATTGTGATCACCGCGCACGTGGATCTGCCCGAAGGAGTCCTGGGCCACGTCCGGTGTCTGCAGCATGATCTGGTTGAGCTGTACGTTGCCCCCGCCGGGCATCGCGGCTATCGCGGCGGCATCGATTGTGGTCACCGTTGCGCCGGTCTGCGTCTCGATTGCGGAGCGCTCCGCATTGAGGCGCGTCGCCACGATCACGACCTCCGACAACGTGCCGGATATGCTGGGGGCGCCGCTGTTGCTGCTGTCAGTCGCATTGACAGCGCCATCGCTGTTCGCGGCAGGCGACTGCGAGGCCATCGCGATTGAGCTGCTCAAGCACAAAGCAATCAATGTAAAAGCATTCGAATACGACATGTCACGGAATCCTGTGTCAGCAAATGGGTCAGGCGCAGGCGGTTCAATGCGCGCGTCCTGGACCGTGGTCAAACCCACGTGTCAGTGGGCGTTTGCTGGATTCAGACTGTCGGCGGGCCGCGGGCGTCATAGGACGCCGCATCGCTACTTTGCGGAACGGGGATCGAGGTTGGAAAGGGGAAGCCGCGGGGACTCGGCGCTGCAGCGTGGACGATGGCGGCCGGCCCGGGTGCGCTGCCGGCCGCGAACAGGCACAGCAGACATTGCACATCCGCAGAGCCGCGCGCGAGCGCGTCCTTGTGGTGGTGGGTGGCCTGCGCGATACCGGCAAACGCGATAGCCAAGGCCATCGCCAGCGCCATGCGCCGTCGTACCCATGATCGCGAGAAGGGACGCGAAGCCAATTTCATGCGCTGCGGAATCCACTCCGTAACAACGCTCTACTAAAGCGCCTGGATAGGCTTAACGTAGTTTGATCCCATGTCAAGAGCTATCGTTGCGGGAAGGGCCGCCGCTACATCGTCTGGACGGGCAATTTTACTTTGTCATCACCGTAACACGGCCGACGCTGGTGTCGCCGGCATACAGATTGTCGCGCGGATCGAACGACCAGTAGCTCGCCTCGATGAACTGGCCGACGCCGATTCCCATGCCGTTGCCCACCGCGCCGAGCACTTGGCCGCTGCGATCCAGCTTGAGAAACTGGCCGTCCTGGCCGCTGGCCATCCAGGGATTGCCCCGATGGTCAAAATTCAACGCGCACACCAGATTGCGCATCTGCAGCGTGCGCAGGAACTCGCCATTCGCATTGTAGATCACGATGCGATACTGCTCGCGATCGCCGATCCAGACATCCCCGTTCGTGGGATCGATCGCAAAGCCATGCGTGGAGTCGAACTTGCCGTTGCCGACCTCATTACCGAACCACTGGTTGATGAACTTTCCTTCCCCGTCCAGATGAATGATGCGCGCGACGCCCTCCTTGTTGGTCGGATCGTCGGAATCGACATCATTGGGGCTCTCGTTGGCATGGCCTTCGGCGATATACAGATCACCGTTCGGCGCGAAGGCGACCATGACCGGCTGCCACAGCAGGCGCTGCCCTTTTGATTCGTCCCAATCGCCGCGATGACCGCGTGTGCCGATGGTCCGCAGTAGTTTGCCCTGCGGCGAGAGCTCCATAACGATGCCCAGCCCGGCATCGCAGATCCAGACATTGTCCTTCGCATCGACGGCCATGCCATGCGCCTTGGCCAGATGCCCGATCAATTCCTCGCCGATCGTCAGCATCAGTTTGTGGTTGCTGTCGAACTTGAACAATTGCGGCACGCCAGGAGGGCTGCGCTTCAGGACCCAGAGATCCCCCTTGGAGTCGAGCGCCACCGATGGAATGCCGCCTGTGCCTTTTGGCACAAAATACGGGTACGAAAACGAATACCCCATCTGCTGCTGCCACTCGACGCGCTGCATGGCGCTGCGCGGCTTGCCGTCATGGCGGCCGCAAATGGGCGAATGGCTGCAATCGGGTCCGGAATCCGCACTTGCGACGTACGGTGGGCGTGCCTCCCGGGCAATCACGCTCACGTGGCCGTCCGGATCTACCAGCGTGGAGCCGCCCGGGTCCGGAAACGTGCCCTGCAGAAACCAGGCTGGCTGCCCGTTCTGGGCCGGCCCGTGAGTCGGCGGCACGCTCTGCGCCCAAATCACCATCGGGACCAGCAGCATGCTCGGTGCGAGCAACAGGCTCGCGATAGCTTGTTTTCTCATTCGACAGGGGCTCCAGACTGTTTATATTTCATCTGCCCAGACGCGAAAACCTTCCAGAATATTCGGGCCGAAAGTCATGCTGATGGGGACGTCCGCAGCGTCTCGCCCCCGCGCGATCAGCACATGGCCTATGCGCGGCACATTATTGCGCGGATCGAACGTATACCACTGTCCGCCGATATACGCTTCGAACCAACTTGCAAAATCCATCGGAATATCGGATGGCGGTATGCCGATGTCCCCCAGATAGCCAGTGCAGTATCGCGCCGGAATATTCAGGCAGCGGCATAAGGCGATCGCCAGATGCGAGTAATCGCGGCACACGCCCTGCCGTTCGTTGTAAGCCTCCCAGGCGGTGCGCGTTGCGCGTGCAAACTTATACCCAAATTCGATGTGCTGGTGGACGAAGTCGCAGATCGCCTGCACGCGCGACCAGCCCGACTGTATGCCGCCGAACTGGTTCCACGCGACCGTGCTCAACAGCTCCGTATCGCAGTAGCGGCTGGCGAGCAGGTAAACCAATGTTTCATCAGGTAGCGATTCCACCGGATGCAGTTGCGCGTTCGGCACCACTGGATCGGTCAGCCCGTGATCGCGCACCACGGCCTCGGCAGCGATGCGCAAGCGGCCTGGTGGAGCCATCAGACGGGTGCACCAGTTCCCAAACCCATCCCGATACAACATCAACGGCACCCCCGGATCAGTGACCATGTTATCCGCACGAAGCAGGTCACTTGCCCTGGTGTAGTGAATATTCAAGAGCAGCAGCATGGGCGTAGGCTGCGGAAACCGATAAATCAGCTCGTACCCAACCCGTATTTGCACCTTCAATTTCTCCGCGCACGATAACAGCGCACTCGTTTTGACTCTTCAGGCATGACGTCGTTCCAGGCGCATCCAGATCGGCTGCTTGCTGCGCAGGTTGATCAGCGCCTCGAGCTCCATCGCCTGCCCGGGAGCACACGTGAGTCGGAATTCGCGCCCAACGCGATACAAGTGCATGCACATCTCATACAGCGCCATGGTCTCGCCGATGCAATGGCGCGCCCCGGCGCCAAAGGGAATGCGCGCGAACTGCGAGACATTGGGCTCGGACTGCGAGGCGGGCCGTTCGGGCCTGAAGGCCTCCGGCTCGCTCCAGAACTTCGGGTGTCGATGAACCAGATAGGGGCTCAGGAGCACCTCTGCACCCGCCGGAATCGTGCAACCCGCAAGCACGTCGGGGCCGATGCTCTGGCGCGAGATCACCCAGACGGGCGGATACAATCGCAGCGCCTCATCGACGATGCTGCGGCTGTAGGTCAGGGCTTCGCTGGCCTGCAGACCCAGTGGTGCCTGCTCGGACAACGCATCAATCTCGGCGTGCAGCTTGCTCTCGACCTCCGGGTGCTGCGAGATCAGATACCAGGCGGAATTCAGCCCGCTGGCCGCTGTCTCATGCCCGGCGATGATGAGCGTCATCACCTCGTCGATCAGCTCGCGATCGCCCATGGGCGCGCCGCTTGCTTTGTCACGCGCAGCCAGCATCATGCCGATAAAATCAAAATGCTCCACGCCAGCGTCGCGTCGCCGCCTGATGATTTCGAGCACGAGCTTGCGCAGTTGATAGAACCTGGCCGCAAAGCTCAGATCCCGCGTTGAATCCTTGGTGATGATGTCGAAGGGCTTGGGCCCAAGCTGCGGCGGCAATGCATCAAGATCGCTGCCGAAGATGGCGCGCAGGATGACCTCGAGCGTGACCTCGCTCATCTCGTCAGTGACGTTGATGAGCTCGCCGCTGCTCATGTGCCCCTGCCAGCGTGCGATCAACCGCTCATTGGCCTGATTGATCACCGCGGCAAACTGTGTGATGACACGGCGGTGAAACAACGGCTGCATCATGTAGCGCTGGGTGCGCCACAATTCGCCATCGCTGGTAACGATGCCGTTGCCCAGCAGCATTCTGACCCGATCGAGACCGAAGCCTTTGAGGTAATTACTGTGATTGGACACCAGCACGCGCTTGACGTCGTCCGGGTGATTGATCACATAGACATGACACCGTCGGCCGGGTGAATAGATCCGATAGATGTCGCCGAACCGCGCGTTGAGTCCGCGCATACGCTCGAGGGAGTCGGGCGCATCGCCTATATCGAAAGCGAATTCGGGCTCCGGCGGGGTGCGAGCGGGCGAGGTGGCGAGAATGGTCGGCATGAGCTCAAATCGCAGGATATAGCAAGCGGGTGTCCCTAGCGCTCCTTATCGTAGACGAGCACCTCATTCACCCATGTGCCCTTGAGGCTCCTCAAGTGCTCGGTCACGGTTAGGGTTGTACCGTCCTCGGACTCGACGCGGCTCAGTTGGCCGACGACTTTACCGGCCCGCTTAAGCACGCCCTTCATCACATAATCGTTGATACGCCGGACTGCAATCGTGTCGTAATCAGGATTGCCGGTGGCCGCATAGTCTTTACCGTCATATTTGAAGGTCGACTCAAAGACGTCCGATTCACCTTCGCTGCTCTCGCCCTTGACGATGACCTCCACGCCATCGGGAGTCTGCGTATACGTGCGCAGCTGACTGGTCGGCGTCGGCGTGGAGCCGAATTTTGACTTGGCGACGTTCAGAATCCAGCCTCCCAGCACCGGGTCGGGGGCGCTCGTGGCCAGAGCCGCACACGGTAGCAACGCTGCGAGCGCCATCCCAGCCATCATGCGGATCAGTCGTTGCATCAAATATCCCCCGCGTTGCGGCTTATTAGAGCAAACGTCGGCCGCGCGATGCAATCAAGGGGCTGCTCGGCGCTACGGCGGCTGGCCGATTGTGATGCAGTATCTACCGCTGGAGTGCGCCGGGGCGCTAAACTGCAGGCATGAGATGGGAGGGGCCTGTTATAGCGCTCATTGCGTCGCTCGGCGCTGCTGGCAGCGTCTGCGCCTCGCCACACGCGAGTAACAGGCTCGACCCCTATCCGAGCGCCGCCGTGGCCTACGCTGCGGTCGTCGATGGCGGGCTGCTGTGGGGCCGCAATCTCGATCTGCACCGCGCACCGGCCTCACTGACGAAACTTCTAACAGCGCTGGTGGTGCTGGATTCCGATTGGCGGCCCGATGCCGTACTGGACGTGAGCCATGCGGCGGCACATATCACGCATCCTCGGGTCGGGTTGCATACGGGTGATACGATCCGCGCGGATGACGCCTTGACAGCGATGCTGATGCACTCGGCCAACGACGCGTGTCTGGTGCTCGTCGAACACGCTGCCGCGAGCATCCCGGCCTTTGCGCAGCGCATGAATGCGCGCGCCGAGCAGCTCGGCATGCGCGATTCGCACTTCGTGCACCCCTGTGGCTTTGATGCCGAGGGGCAGTACTCCACCGTCAATGATTTGCTGCTTTTGGCGCGCGCCGCCCATAGCGATCCGCGTATTGCACAGATTGTCTCTCAGCGGCAAGCGGCCATCTCGACCGGCAAGTCTCGGATCCTGAGCTTCCACAACACCAATCAGCTATTGGGCCGACTCGAGGGCGTCATGGGGCTCAAGACCGGTTATACGGCGCAGGCGGGACATTGCCTGATCGCGGTCGCCGAGCAATCCGGCCATCGTGTCTGGCTGGTGCTGCTCGATGCGCAGCAGCGCTGGCGGGCTGCGCACCGGATCATCACCGACGCGTTCGCCGTCGCGCGCGGCGCGCCCGTGCGCACCCCGGTACGCGCGGGCCTCAGATCAGCTTCGCTGTCTCAGGCGTCCTTCATCGATTATCCGGGGAATCGATAGGCGCGCAGTTGGTTCGTCCGGACATGACGCAGTCCTGAAGTGCCGATACTCGGTGCAGGATATGCCAGAGCAGTAAGCCCCCCAGCACCAGCGCCAGCGCGAAAATGAGACCGAACAGTGCGCCGGAGCGCTCGTCGCGGCCCGGCGGCGGCTGCGGCTCCGGCTCAGCGCCCGACGCCACCCTGAGCTTCCTTGTCCGTTGCACCTCGCGCCAGTTGCCGCTCCAGTTCGGGCAGAACCTGGAAAATATCACCGACCAATCCGATATCGGCAACCTCGAATATCGGCGCCTCTGCATCCTTGTTAATGGCCACGATCGTGCGCGCGTCCTTGATGCCGGTCAGGTGTTGGATCGCGCCGGAAATTCCGATCGCGAAATACACCTCCGGGGCGATGATCTTGCCCGTCTGTCCGACCTGCAGCTCGTTCGGCGCATAGCCGGCATCCACGGCCGCGCGCGAAGCACCGACCGCCGCGCCGAGCCGGTCGGCCAATGAATAAAGCATGGAGAATCTCTCGGCGCTGCCGAACGCCCTGCCGCCTGCGAGTACACGCGTTGCGCTCTGCAGATCCGGCCGTCCGCTCGGCGCCTGCGAAACCGACACGAAGCGCGTATGCGACGGCAAGGATACATTCAAGGTGCGCGCTTCGATCGTGGCGCTGCCGCCCGTGGCTGCAGCGGCAAAGGAGGCAACCCGGACGGTGCCTGCGAGCCTCTCAGCGGCGACCTCGACCGTCACGATCACGTTGCCCGCATAGATCGGACGGCGAAAGCGTCGCGCCGACTCGACCGCCATGATATCGCTGACCTGAGGAATGTTGAGTAAGCCTGCTACGCGCGGCAGCAGATCCTTGCCGAAGGTGGTCGAGGGCGCGAGCAGATGCGAGAACTCCACCGCGAGCGCCGCCAGTTGCGGCGCCAGTACGGCCGCCAGCGCGTGCGCGTTGGCTGCATTTTCGAGCTTGAGCACACGCTTGACGCCCTGCAGTGCGGCGGCCTGCGCCGCCACGGCGCCGGCATCCACCGCACACACCGCCACCGTGACTTCCGCGTCGGGAATCCCTAGGGCGCAGGTCACGCATTTGGCCGTGCTCTGATTGAGCCGCTCGCCATCATGCTCGGCAACGATGAGGATCTTGTTCATTGAAACAGGCCGCGGGCCCTGAGCGCGGCGACGAGTTCGGCGACGTCCTTGACGCGAATCCCCTTTTGTCGCTGCGCCGGCGGCTCGAAACGCAACAGCTTCATGCGCGCAGCGCTATCGATGGACAGTTCCGACATCGTCAGCGTGCTCAGCGGCTTCTTTTTCGCCTTCATGATATCCGGCAGCTTGACGTAGCGCGGCTCATTCAAGCGCAGGTCCGTCGTGAAAACGGCCGGCAGATCCACTTCCACAGTCTCAATCCCCGCGTCTACTTCGCGTGCCACGACGGCCTTGTTGCCCTCCAGCTTGATGCTCGATGCGAAGCTGGCCTGTGGCCGCCCCCACAGCGCTGCCAGTATTTGCCCGGTTTGTCCGTTATCGTCGTCGATGGCCTGTTTGCCCAGAATGACTGCGAACGGTTGCTCGGTCTCGATCAGCTTCAGGAAGACTCGAGCGACCACCGCCGGCTCGATGATGCCCTCGGCCTGTACGTGGATGGCGCGATCCGCCCCCATCGCCAGCGCGTTGCGCAATTGCTGCTGGCATTCAGGCGGCCCGATCCCAATCACCACCACCTCCTCGGCCGCGCCGCGCTCGCGCATGCGCAGGGCCTCCTCGAGCGCTATCTCATCGAAGGGGTTGGCGCTCATTTTCACCCCGTCGGTCACGACGCCCGAGCCGTCCGGCTTGGCGCGCACCCGTACGCTGAAGTCCACGACGCGCTTGATGCCGACCAGAATGCGCTTCAAGGCGATAGCTCCTTCACCAGCCGGTCCGCATGATAAATTTTTCTGAGGGCCTCGATGATGCCCTGAGCGTCGACCGCGATGGCCCGATTGACGCCGCCGTCATAACCGTAATATCCCCCCAACGACTCGCTGTTGCCGTCGAATATCAGCCCAATTACCTCGCCGCTGCGGCCGATCACCGGCGCGCCTGAATCGCCGCCGACGATATCGTTGGTCGAAACAAAATTCAGATTCGTGTCGGCATCCAGTGCGCGCTCAGCGCTGATCCAGCTGGAGGGCAGTCTGAAAGGCTCGCTGTCGCTCGCGTGTGCATAGGCACCGGCGAATGCCGTAGTTGCTGCGACGGCGCGGCCATTCTCCTGATAGCCCTTTACCATTCCATATGAGAGCCGCAGGGTAAAGGTTGCATCCGGAGAGGCGCTGGCGCCCGTCAGCGCGAAGCGCGCCTTGGCGATCAGGCCCGCGTTCCTGGTAATGACCGACTGAACCGAGTTCTCGTAGTCGTCCCGAACGGCGCGGGCCGGTGCCTCGAGCGCACGGGCAAAATCCAGCAACGGATCCTGATACGCGTCGATAGCCGCCGGACCGCTGGCCAGCAGCCGGGCGCGCACGCCGGCATCCATGAGTCTGGTGCCGCCGATGATCGCCTCGGCGATCTCTTCCGGACTGCGCTCGCGCAGCAGGGTCTCGACAGCGGCATCCCGCGCGCCCAGATTTTCGCGCACTTTGCGCAGCCACCAGGACAGTATGGTTCGCTCGAGCTCGGCATGAATGGGTGCCGGGGAGACAATTCTCTGCTTCAGCGTCGGGAAATTGACATCCGTGTACTCCTCGAGCCGCTGGCCGTCGGGCTTGCCCGCTTCGGCGGCGTATCGGTTCAGGGCCATCGCCTGGCCGAGCAAGGGCGACAGGCGCTGCGAAAAATGCTCCAACAGCTCAAGGCGCGCAAAAATCCCGCGCGCATGCGCTATCGCCGCATCTATCGCGTCCCATGCGTGCGCGGCGCTGATCGGCACGGCCGCGGCGGCAAGACGCTCACGCACGGCCTCCTCCTCGCGCGCCTTCTCGGCAATCAATGTCCCTTGCAGCAGCGCTGACTGCCTGCCCTGGTAGGTCTTGAGCGAGTTCTCGATCGAGAAGCGCAGCGTCTTGGAAGTGCGAGCCTGCTGCACGCCCTTGCTGTCAAACTCGCCCAGTATGCTGCGCAGTTCGGACAGGAAGCTCAGAGTGAACGGCTGCGCCACATCGCGCTGAAACTGAAGTTCGGCGAGCGTATCGTCTCGCTCGGTGCGCCCGGGGTTGCCGCTGACGAAGGCGATATCGCCCTGCCTGACGGCCGTGGCTGCGAATTTCAGATAATCATCCGTGTGCAGGGGCTTGACGTGGTCATAAATTCGTACAAAGGCGACATCCAGATCGTATCGCGGAAACGTGAAATTGTCCGGGTCCCCGCCAAAGAACGCCACGCTCTCCTCGGGCGCGAATACCACGCGCAGATCCTGATAGCGCTTGTACTTATATAAGTCGTATACACCGCCATTGAACAAGGCCACCACCTGGCAGCGCACGGCTGCAGAGGTGCCACACGCGCGCTCGATGCGCGCTTTCGCGGCCCGCTCGGCCTCGTGAAATGCGCGATCCGATTTTCCTGCGGTGGCAGTCTGCACCTGCCGGGTCACATCGGTGATTTGCACCAGCTGGTTCGCCTCCAGCGCCGGGCATTTGCGCTCATCCCCCACGCTCCTTGCATAGAAGCCGTCCACGAGATAATCATGCGCGGCGTCCGCCAGATCATTCAGACAGGCGCGCACGCAGTGATGGTTAGTCATCACCAGGCCCTCTGGCGATACCAGACTCGCCGAGCAGCCCTGCACCAGCCGTATGCTGGCAAGTCGCGCATGTCTGAGCCACGCCGCATCGGGCGCCCAGCCATATTTCGCGCGCATTTGGGCGGCCGGGAAATGATCATAGGTCCACATTCCCTCGTCCGGAAACGCCGCTGTGGCATAGCCCGCGAGGACCCACAGCATCGCGCAGCACCGGCTGGCACCGGCGCGGCGCGTTCGCAGTGTGCACACCCCCCTTTGCATCAGATCACATCCTACTGCGCTCAGGCGGCCTTGCGTCTCCCTGCAGCGGCCTTCGGACACAGGAAACAGTTTTGAGTGTGATCGTTCACCACGCCAACCGCCTGCAGGTAGGCGTAGATGATCGTGCTGCCAACGAAGCGAAACCCACGCTTCTGCAGATTCGCCGAGATTCGATCGCTCAGCGGCCCATGCGCCGGAACATCACCGCGGGCGCGTGGACGATTGACGATGGGTCGGCCCTCGACGAAGGACCACAGAAAGCGATCGAAGGCACCGAACTCGCGCTGTACTGTAAGAAATGCGCGAGCGTTGGTGATGGCAGAGTCTATCTTCAATCGGTTGCGGATGATGCCGGGGTCGAGCATCAATGCGGCGGCGCGCCGTGCATCGAAGCGGGCCACTTTCTTCGGCTCGAAGTTCGCAAAGGCGCGCCGAAAATTGGCGCGTTTGCGCAGGATCGTCGACCAAGACAGGCCGGCCTGGGCGCCCTCGAGGATCAGCATTTCGAACAGGTGCCTGTCGTCGTGCGACGGGCGGCCCCATTCCTCATCGTGATAGCGCGTGTAGTGCGCATCAGCCTCGTCGACCCACCAGCATCGCTGCTTGCGCGCTTTCATCCTTCGGGGCCTATGAGGCTAGGCTCTGCGCCTCTTGGGGGACGCGGACCGGGCGATCGTGCGAATCGCAGCAGCAAGGGATCGCGCTGCCTTCCCATAGCCGTCCCAAGGCGTCGATTTGCGCAGCAGCGCCGGCGCAGTCCTGACCGTGTACTGCGCCGGATCGAGCCCGCGGCGTACGGCTTTCCAATCAACGGGCATCGAGACGGGGGCGCCGGCGCGCGCCCGCGCAGACAGCACGGCCACGGCTGTCGCCGTGCGATCGTTGCGCAGGTAGTCCAGAAAAATCCTTCCGGCCCGCTGTATCTTCGACATGGTCTCGACGTAGCGGCTCGGGCTGTCCTGCACCATCTGCGCGCTGATGATATGTGCGAAATTCTTGGCCACCGGCCATTTGACCGCATCCTTGCTCGTCAGAGGTGCGACCACATGCAGTCCTTTGCCGCCGGTGGTTTTGCAAAACGACTCGAGGCCGACGGCTTTGAGCCGATCCCGCACCTCCAGGGCCGCGGCGATGACCTCATCGAATTTCAGATCCGGCGCCGGATCCAAATCAAATACCAGGCGCCCCGCCGCCTCCGGATCGCCGGCTACGCAGTTCCAGGCGTGTATCTCCAGCGCTCCCATCTGCGCCGCGGCGATCAGAGCTTCGACACGATCGATCTGGATGTAAGGTGCCTTGTCGCCGCGAATTTTGACCAGGCTGAACAGCCCCGATATCCCGGCCATCGCGTGACGCTGAAAGAACTGCTGGCTGCCCAGCCCATCGGGCACGCGCACGAGCGAGCAGGGCCGACCTGCGAGATGCGGCAGCATCCAGTCGCCGATGGCTTCGTAATAGTGCGCGAGATCGAGCTTCGTCACGGGCGTGCGATCACGGGCGTCGGGCCACAGCACCTTGTCCGGATTGGAGATGCTCACTCCCATGACGCTGACCGGAGCGCCGGGCCGCCCCACTTTGGGCGCAACGACGCTGGCATTCTTGCGTTTCCTAGCAGGCATAGCCGGCTCCGACCCAACGGCAATTGGCGTTTCGGCCACCACTTCGCGCGCCGGCTTATCATCGCGCAGACCTTTGAATGAGGCCTGGCGAATCATGCCGCTGCCGGTCCAGCCGGCGAATTCAATCTCGGCCACGAGCGCAGGCTCCAGCCATCGCACATCAGGCTCCTTGCGCGGCGCGTTCTCGCCGACGAAAGGGCTCGCGGCGCGCGTGAGAGCCTTGAGTTTCGGGACCAGCTGCGCCGCCACTTTGCCGCCATAGCCAGTCCCGATTCGGCCAACGTAGACCAGGTGTTCCCCGCGATAGACGCCGGCCAGAAGCGATCGAAATCGGCCCGCTTGCATCGCCCAGCCGCCGAGCACGACCTCCTGCCCGGCACGACATTTTGCCTTGGTCCAGAAGCCGGCGCGGCCGGCGACATAGGGCGCATCCAGGCGCTTGGAGACGATGCCTTCCAGATGCATTTTGCACGCGGACTGCAGCACCGTCTGGGCGCTGGCTTCAAGGTGCTGGACAAAGCGCACGCGCTCGTTGGTATCCACACCGCTCAGTAGCTCCTCCAGGCGGCGCTTGCGCTCCACCAACGCGAGGCCGCGCAGATCCTCGCGCCCTTCGAAGAGCAGATCGAACGCGAAGAAAATGAGATTCTCGGAAGTCCGCTCGGACAGCGCCGCCTGCAAGGCCGTGAAGTCTGGCAGGCGCTGCGAATCGAGAGCCACAATCTCGCCGTCGATCAGGCAGTCGGGAAGTTTTTGAGCCGCCTTCGCGATCGCGGCAAATTTGCCGGTCCAATCCAGTCCGCCGCGAGTGTAGACAGCGGCCGTGCCATTGCTGACGCGCAGTTGCGCGCGGTAGCCATCGAATTTGATCTCATGTACCCAGCCCGGCTGGGCTGGCGGCCGATCAACCAGCGTGCACAGCTGTGGTTCGACAAAGCGCGGCATTGCCTTCACGAGCAGTGGCTTGACGGGGGCCGATTTGCCGGTCGCAGTGCGCTGCAAGGCAGGGGCCGCTTTCCGTGCGACATCCGTCTCCTCGCGCCTGCTCTGCCATACCGCGTCGGCTCGCGCGCGGGCTCGCCCCGTCAGCATGAAGGGCTTGGGCGAGCGGCCCTCGCCGCGCGCAATCTGTTGCATGGAGCGACCCGAGGCCACTGAGCGGTCCAGTTCCATCAGCGCTTGCGTGCCGCCGGGCTGCGCGGCCGCGTCCCGATGTTTGATCAGCAGCCAGTTGGTGCGCTTGCCGTTGTACCGGTCCTGCTTGAGGCGCACCAGTACCCAGCTGCCGTGCAGGCGCACGCCATCGAGCGTGAATTTGAGCTCGCCCTGCTGCAGTGACTCCTGTGGCGACTTGCCGCCTTCTGGCGTCCAGTAGCCGCGGTCCCACAGTTGCACCGTACCGCCGCCATACTGACCTTGAGGAATCGTGCCCTCAAAATCGCCGTAGTCGAGCGGATGGTCCTCGACTTGCACCGCCAGGCGCTTGTCGGCCGGGTCGAGCGACGGTCCGCGCGTAACCGCCCAGGACTTGAAGACTCCATCCATTTCCAGGCGCAGGTCATAGTGCAGCCGACGTGCCGCATGCTTCTGGATCACAAAGCGCAGCCGCCTGGACGGCGCGACCGTGGTGGCTCTGGGTTCCGCGGTCTTCGAAAAATCGCGCTTCTGCTGATACAGCGCGAGCGGCTCCCTGGCCACGCCGTCATCCCCTCAGGATCGCTGCGCGCGTCGATAAGCCAGCAGGTGACGTAGCGCGGCGCGCGGTTCGCCCGCGAGTTCATAAAGTCTGGCCAGGTTGAAATGTGCATCAATCAAACCCGGATCGGCCGCCAGCGCCTGCCTGTAGGCCGCTATGGCATCGTCCCGACGCACGAGGTCCTCGAGCAGCACGGCGAGATTGAACAACAACAACGCCGGGGAGTCCGCACCGCCGCGGTAAGTGGCCTCGGCCTCCTGGTGGCGCCCCTGCAGGTGCAGCAATCTGCCCAGATTGATGCGCGCTTCCGTATGCGACGGATCGGCGGCCAGGGCATTTCGGTACAACTCGATCGCCGCGACCGGATCCTGCTCCTCCCGGCTGTAAGCGCTCGCGAATTGCGCCTCGGCGCCAGCGCGGCCCGGGGGCGGCTGTGGCTCGCGCATGATCTTGACCGCGGCCGCACCCTTCACGCTTGCTTCGAAGCCCAGGGCGTATTGCCCCGACTCCCATTCCCAGATCGAACGGCCCTGCTTGATTGCAATGCGCTTGCCCAGCGCTGCGATCGAGCGAGCGCTCAGTGGCGCTCCATCGGGCAGCGTCGAGCGGATCTTTGTCAGGGCGCGATTGATCGCGCGCGTCGGAATGCGTGCGGCCTGCAATGCACTGGCGGTGCGCAGCACTATCAGATCCTGAAACGAAAATTGAAATCGCCCGGCCTGATTCACCGGCCGAACATGTCCGGCTCGAATCAGTGAACGCACCGTTGCCGTGGATACACCTAGCCGCTCGAGGTCCTTGGCCTCGTACGCGTGCATTCTATCGCCGCGCGGCTTTGCGCGCGGTCGAGACCGCAGCTCGCTTCGGTGCTTTGCGATCTTTGATTTGGGCAGGTCTGCTCCCCCGGGCATCGATACTCGCGCGCAACGCCTCCATCAGGTCGATCACGTTGCCCTTGCCCGCAGCGGCCGGCGCCTCGGCTAGCGACACCTCCTTGCCCTGGACCTTCTTCTGAATCGCCGCCTCGACGCGGTCCCTGAATTCATCCTTGTACTCACTCGGATCAAAGCGTGGCGCCGACAGATGATCGATCAATTGCTGCGCCAGCTTCAGTTCCGGCTCCGACACCGGCGCGGGCTCTATGCCAAGGTCCTTCATCGCGCGTACTTCGGCCTGAAAGTGCAGCTGATGCATCGCCAGACCGCCTTCGAGTGAACGGATGACAATCACGTGCTCCTTGCCACGCGATATCCAGCGGCCCACGGCACATTGTCGCGCCTTGCGCAGCGCAGTGGTCAACAACGCATAGGGCTTGGCGGCACCCTTGTCGGGCGCGAGGTAATAGGTGCCGTCGAAATAGATCGGGTCCACCGACTCGAGCGGCACGAACTGCCCGATGTCGATCGCGTGTGTCGTCGTGTCTTCGAGCGCCTTTAGCTCCTCGGCGCTGAACATGACGTACTGATCCTTGGCAAACTCAAAGCCTTTCACCATCTCGGAACGATCAACCGGCTTGCCGTCATTGACCGCCAGGTACTGCTGCTTGACGCGCGAACCATCCGACTTGCGCAGTAAATTGAATGAGATTCGCTCCGACGTGACCGTCGCGGAGTAAAGCTTCACCGGAATCGCGACCAGGCCGAACGAGATGGTCAGCGAGGCGATCGAGCGCGGTTGTGAGGCGGCCATGCAACCATGATCGCTTCAAGGGCTATGGATGCGCAAGTGGGAATGCGCTGACAGCGTCTCGCGGCACCGGTCGGACTAAGTAAAATGAGGCAGCCCCGGGATCGCGCCATGAGGGGTCGCGCCATGAGTATTCGCAATCGTACAACCGCTTTTTGCTACCAATTTGGTCTTCGCTTTCCGATCCTTCTGGCTCCCATGGCAGGCGTCAGTGCCCCCGCTCTATCCATTGCCGTTGCCAACGCTGGGGGCCTGGGCGCCTGCGGCGCACTTCTGATGGCCCGGCCCGAAATTGTCGCCTGGGCTAATGAGGTGCGAGCGGCGAGCAACGGTAGATTTCAAATCAATCTTTGGATTCCTGATCCCACCCCGGCCCGCGATGCGGCCCAGGAAAAGCTGGCGCGCGAATTCCTTGAGAGTTGGGGACCGGCAATCGCACCGGCTGCAGGCGATGCCACGCCGCCGGACTTCGCAGAACAATGTGAGGCGCTGCTGGAAGCGCGCCCACCCATTGTTTCTTCGGTGATGGGGCTTTACCCACCTGAATTCGTGACTCGCCTGAAGGCCGTGGGCATCTGCTGGTTCGCCAATACGTCGAGCGTGGCTGAATCGAGAGCTGCACAGGCGGCCGGCGCAGACGCAATTGTGGTTCAGGGAATGGAAGCCGGCGGGCACCGCGGCTGCTTTGATGCGAGCAAGGCCGAGCGCGAAATGGTGGGATTGGCTGCGCTCGTTCCGGCGGTTGTCGACGCTGTGAATATTCCTGTAGTCGCCACTGGAGGCATTGCCGACGGTCGAGGGGTCGCGGCAGCGCTTGCTTTGGGCGCAAGTGCAGTGCAGGTGGGCACAGGCTTCCTGCGGGCACCGGAAGCCGGAATTCATCCCGTATGGGCGCAGGCGCTTGCAAGTGCGGCGCCGGAGGACACTGTGGTTAGCCGAGTCTTCAGTGGGCGCGCGGGCCGAAGTCTGGCGACCGATTTCGTGCGCGCCGCCAATTCCAAAAATGCGCCACCACCCGCACCCTATCCAATCCAGCGCGGCCTGACTGCCGCGATGAGAGTCGCGGCAACCAAAGCGGGAGATCTCAGTCGCATGCAGGCGTGGGCGGGGCAATCCGCGGGTCTGGCCCGAGCGCAGTCGGCGCGACTGATTCTGCAGCGTCTTTGGGACGACGCAGTCGCGATTCTGCGTTACTGAGCATAAGCTTAAATTGGCGGAGAGAGAGGGATTGCTCGCGGCTACGCCGCTCGTCCTTCGCTGCCGCTGCGCGGCGACTCGTCGAACCCTCGAAGGGCTTTTGACCCTTACACCCTTGGCAGGGCCGATCATCAATCCATCGCCGTCTATGCCATCCGGAAGACTTTCCGTACCGTTCCGTACAGATAGCTCCCTACCGATAGCAGATCTGTCTCGCCAGCGCGCCCGCGATCGCTAATGCCGACCCATCATCCCGGAGCCCGCAAGGTCTTGCATTGACAATGCGTTTGCATTACCATCCGCGCTGCCTCATGGTCGTGGAAATCCTCGTATGGCCTCGTTGGAAATTGAATCTACGCTGACCGACCGCTACCAAACGACGGTACCGGATGCCATACGTCGCACGCTCAAATTGCGCAAGCGCGACAAGATTCGATATGTGGTGAGGCCGGACGGCGCAGTACTATTGACCCGCGCCGAGGCTGCGGAGGAGAGTGATCCGGTGGTCGGAAAGTTCCTCGCCTTCCTGGCGCGCGACATGGAAGCACGTCCGAGTCAGATAAGAGGCATCAGCCTCGCCCTCGTGCGCCGCGCCCGATCGCTGGTGAAGGACGTCAACATTGACTTAAATACAGCGCTCCAGCCTGAGGACGAATGACGAGCGCTGCGGCCGACTCGCCCTTGCTCATCAAGGGCTGGTCGATCTTTGCGCATCCACAGTTTCTCGACTCCTTTGAATCGCTGGTCGCTCACGTCGAACGCCTACGCGCGAAGGATCCTAAGAGGTACGCCTCGAAAAATCCTGCCAAACGGCTCGCCGCCGTCGTAAAGCTCGCCTTCGAGATCATACCGGAGGACCCGATGCGCCCGGAGTATAGACAAGGCGCAGCGCTCGGGGATGAGTACAAGCACTGGTTCCGGGCGAAGTTCTTCCAACAGTATCGGCTGTTCTTTCGCTATCACCGCGAGAGCCGCATCATCATTTACGCCTGGGTCGACGACGAAGATACGGAGCGCGCGTATGAGGGCGGCTCCGACGCCTATCGCACATTCGGCCGCATGCTCAAGAGCGGTAATCCGCCGGATGACTGGAATCAGTTACTGCGCCAGGCCAAAGCGCAGAACCAACGGACGCGTGCCGCGAGGGACAGCAAATGATCCACTCACGATCGGCCGCAGAGGGTCACGAGCGCCCTTACCCGCCGCGGCTGTCGGCGCCACGTGGGATGACATGGTAAAGACTATGACCAAACAGGTAATGGATAAGCACCCCGATACTGCGAAGGCAATGGAGAGAATGCACAACGCGGACCCGAAGAAGTGGGGTCGAGAGATGAAGCCGAAATGGGAGGCCAAGCCCGAGGCACGCACTCTCGCCCTATCGAGCGAGACCTCCGGATAGGTGCCCATAGCGAGCGTCTTGGTATCTGAACCAGGCCCAAGCGATTGATTTGGCGGAGAGAGAGGGATTCGAACCCTCGAAGGGCTTTTGACCCTTACACCCTTAGCAGGGGTGCGCCTTCGACCACTCGGCCATCTCTCCGATCGCGCAGCAGCCCCGCGCACCCGCGGCGCAATCATACGCAAGGGCCTGCGTGAGGGCAAAGCAAGCCCGGCGCGGCGCGTTCGGCGAGCGCGGCCGCGCAAAATCCTCGCTCCTATCAGCTCGAAGTGGATTCTGAGTTTTCGCGTTTGATGCGCTGAAAGATCTCTTCGCGCTGCACGGACACGCTCTTCGGCGCATTCACGCCCAGCCGCACCTGATTGCCCTTCACGCGCAGCACCGTTACGGTGATCGAGTCACCGATCATCACGGTTTCGCCGACTCTTCGCGTCAGGATGAGCACTGTTGCTTCCTCCGCAATGGGCTACCGCGCAGCGTACTGCGGCGGCCTGCAAATTCAAGGCAAAATTCGGCCGCGAACTGTCTGGCCTGGCTGGGCCGTTGAATCGCAGCGCAACGACCCCGCGCGTCAATGCGCCGCGGCGCTCAGACGCGAACGAACCCACGGCGTGACGCTCGCCAGCGCCTGATCCAAACTCTCCGGCTTGCTGCCGCCAGCCTGAGCGAAATCGGCGCGGCCGCCGCCTTTACCGCCCACTTGGGCAGCTATGGCCCCGACAAGTTCCCCGGCCCGCACGCGCCCGATCTGGTCGGCTGTGACGCCGGCGACGAGCAATACCCTGGAATCGGACTCGACCGCGCCGAGCACGATGATCGCCGAGCCCAGCTGATTCTTGAGTCGATCCAGCGCGGCGCGCAGCGTGCCGATGTCCGCCCCGTCCACGCGCGCGGCGAGCACCTTCACGCCGCCAAGATCCACCGCAGCTGCGGCCAGATCGACACCCGAGCCCGTCGCCAGCTTGTCCTTGAGTGCGCGATTTTCCCGCTCGAGCGCGCGCACGCGTTCGAGCGCCGCGCGCACCTTGCCGGCCGATTCTTCTCGCGAGCCGTGTACCAGCTGCGCCACTTCGCCGAGCAGCGCGTCGGCGCGCTGCACATAGTTGACTGCCGCCTGAGCGGTGAGCGCCTCGATGCGACGCACGCCTGCGGCCACGCCCGACTCGCTGATGATGTGAAACAGCCCGATATCCCCGGCGCGCTCTACGTGCGTGCCGCCGCACAATTCAGCGGAGAAATCCCCGATCGACAGTACCCGCACCTGTTTGTCGTATTGCTCCCCGAATAGCGCCATGGCACCGGCCGCGATGGCCTGCTGCGTGTCCATCACGCGCGTGGCGGCTTCGGCATTGGCGCGGATCTGCGCGTTCACGAGTTGCGACACCTGTTCGAGCTGCGCCGGGCTGACCGGCTGGAAATGCGAGAAATCAAAGCGCAGTCGATCCGGCGCCACGAGCGAGCCCTTTTGCGTGACATGCGTACCGAGCACCCGACGCAGTGCCGCATGCAACAGATGCGTTGCGGAATGGTTGCGCCGTATCGCCTCGCGCCGCTCGGCGTCGACCCGTGCGAGCAATATCGCCCCAAGCTTCAGGCTGCCGGCGAGCACAACGCCGCGGTGCGCGTGCGCGGCGCCAATCTTGTGCGTATCCTCGACATCAAAGCGCGTGCCGTCGGCGCCGGACAGCTCGCCGCTGTCTCCAACCTGTCCGCCCGCCTCGGCGTAAAACGGCGTGCGATCGAGCACGACCTCGCCGCGCTCACCGGTGCTGAGTGTCTCGACGTGCGCACCCTCGCGCAATAGCGCGAGCACTCGACCCTCGCTCTGGAGCTCTTCATAGCCGCGGAACTCACTGTGCTGCTCGATCTGCGTTGTGGCTCGTTGCTCGGCGCCGAATTTGCTCGCCGAGCGGGCGCGCTCACGCTGGGCTGCCATCTCGCGCTCGTAACCGTCCATGTCCACAGTAAGGGCGCGCTCGCGTGCGATGTCGGCCGTCAGATCCGGCGGAAAACCATAGGTATCGTGCAGCAGAAAAACCAGCGTCCCGGGCACCGTTTTCCCGCCCAGCTCGCGCATGCGCGCATCGAACTGCGCCATGCCGGCCACGAGCGTCTCGGCGAAGCGCTCCTCCTCCTGCCTGAGCACGCGTGCGACGTGTTCAGCCGCCGCGGTGAGCTCCGGGTATGCGTCGCCCATTGCGCTCACGAGGTCGGGCACCAGCAAGTAAAAGAACGGCTGCGACTGCCCGAGCTGAAAACCATGGCGCACCGCGCGCCGGATGATGCGCCGGAGCACATAGCCCCGACCTTCGTTGGACGGCAGCACGCCGTCGATCACGAGGAAACTGCAGGCGCGGATGTGATCGGCAATCACGCGCAGCGAGGGCGAATCGAGCTGTGCACTGGCAGTGACTCGGGCGGCGGCCCCGATGAGGTCGCGAAACAGATCGATGTCGTAGTTCGAATGTACGCCTTGCATGACCGCGGCCATGCGCTCCAGGCCGGCCCCGGTATCGACCGAGGGCTTCGGCAACGGCGTGAGGCTGCCATCGGCCGCGCGATCGAATTGCATGAACACCAGGTTCCAGATCTCAACGTATCGATCGCCGTCTTCACCGCTGCTGCCCGGTGGGCCGCCGGGCACCGCTGGGCCGTGATCCCAGAAGATCTCGCTGCAGGGGCCGCAGGGCCCGGTCTCGCCCATGGCCCAGAAATTGGAGGCGGCGCCCATGCGCGTGACGCGCGCCGGGTTCACGCCGATATCCTGCTCCCAGATGCGGGCCGCTTCCTCATCGTCCTGGAATACCGTGATCCACAGCCGCGCCGGATCCAGCTTGAGCCGGCGCGTGACAAATTCCCACGCGAAGCCGATCGCCCCGCGCTTGAAGTAGTCGCCGAACGAGAAATTACCGAGCATTTCGAAGAAGGTGTGATGCCTTGCCGTATAGCCAACGTGCTCCAGATCGTTGTGCTTACCGCCGGCGCGCACGCAACGCTGACTGGACGTCGCGCGCACGTAATCGCGCTTCTCCTTGCCGAGAAACACATCCTTGAATTGCACCATGCCCGCATTGGTAAACAGCAGCGTCGGATCATTGCCCGGCACCAGCGATGAGGAAGGCACGAGCGTGTGTCGCTGTTCGAGAAAGTACTCGAGAAATGCGCGGCGCACTTCGGCCGTGCTCATGTAGGGAGGATGCGCTGTCATAGTTCCGTGTCGTATTTCGCGCCCTCAGTCCAGGTCGGCTACGACCTCGGACCCCAGCGCCGAACGGATATGATCGTTGGAAAAGCCGCGGTATTGCAAAAAGCGCGCCTGGCGCGCCTTATCGGGCCAGCGCTTTGGCACCGCAAGACCGAAGCGGCGGATGCGCAATTCACGCGCGAGCTGCGCCCAGTCGGCGCCCTCCAGCGCCGTCGCGATCAACTCGGCGCTGACGCCAAGCTGCTCGAGATCGCGCCGGATGCGCAGGGGCCCAAGGCCGCGCTCGGCGTGATACGACACGAATTGCACCGCATAGCGCTCATCGCTGACATAGCCGCGCTCGATCAGCTGCGCGAGCACGCTCTGCGCAGTGGCGGCCTCGAAGCCTTGTGCCAGCAGGGTGTGCACCAGTTCGGCCGCGCAGAAGTCGCGTCGCGCCAGCAATGTCACGGCGGCGCTGCCGGCCGCGGCTGCATCGGCGCTCTGGCTCGCGGAGACGCGACGCCTAGGCGGTCTTTTCCTCAACACGCTTGGGCGGCAGCAGCTTGAGGCGGATCTTATCCTCGATCTCGCGGGCCATGTCCGGGTGCTGCTGCAGGTACAGGCGCGTATTGTCCTTGCCCTGGCCGATGCGCTCGCCATTGTAGCTGTACCAGGCCCCGGCCTTGTCGATGATGCCCTGTGCGGCGCCGATCTCAATGATCTCACCCTCGCGCGAGATCCCCGAGCCATACATGATCTCGAATTCCGCCTCGCGAAACGGCGGTGCGACCTTGTTCTTGACTACCTTGACGCGTGTCTGATTGCCGACCACTTCCTCGCCATTCTTGATAGCACCGATGCGGCGAATATCGAGTCGTACCGAGGCATAGAATTTCAACGCATTGCCGCCAGTGGTGGTCTCCGGATTGCCGAACATCACGCCGATCTTCATGCGGATCTGATTGATGAATATCACCATGGTATTGGAGCGCTTGATGTTGCCGGTCAGCTTGCGCAGCGCCTGCGACATCAGCCGCGCGTGCAGTCCGAGCTGCATCTCGCCCATCTCACCCTCGATCTCGGCCTTAGGGGTAAGCGCCGCCACCGAGTCGATCACCACCACGTCGACCGCGCCCGAGCGCACCAGCATGTCGGTGATCTCCAGCGCCTGCTCGCCGGTGTCGGGCTGCGACACCAGCAGGTCCTGCACGTTGACGCCGAGCTTCTCGGCGTAGGATGGATCGAGCGCGTGCTCGGCATCGACGAACGCCGCGGTGCCGCCGCCGCGCTGGATCTGCGCCACCACCTGCAGAGTCAGCGTGGTCTTGCCGGAGGATTCCGGGCCGTAGATCTCGACCACGCGGCCGCGCGGCAGGCCGCCGATCCCGAGCGCGATGTCCAGTCCCAGCGAGCCGGTGGGCACCGCCTCGACGTCGTAGGCAGCCGAGGCATCGCCCAGCCGCATGACTGAGCCCTTGCCGAATTGTTTCTCGATCTGTCCGAGTGCGGCGGCCAGCGCCTTCTTCCGGTTCTCGTCGATGCGTGGTTCCATGCGTGGCGGTCCTCTGC
>JBEKUL010000039.1:0-25721 GCA_049515055.1 Steroidobacteraceae bacterium
GGCGCCTTACTGCGGGGCGCCCGGGCGGCCCCGGCGTTGACGCCGCATTCGATGCGATCGGCGGCGCGCATTTCGACCGTTCGTTCGCGTGTCTTGCATCGGGCGGCCTGCTCGTCGGCTATGGGTCGCAAACCATGGCGGTCGGTCGCGAAGGCCTGCTCGCCGCAGGACTCGGCTTGGCCCGACTGACGCTCTGGAACAAACTGAGTTTCCTGTTGCGCGGCCGTCGCGCCCTTTTTTACAGCATAACGACGCGCCGCTCGACGCATCCGGATGAGTTCAAGGCCGATATGGTTGCCCTGTTAAAACTTGTGCGCGGGGGCGCCATTAATCCCATCGTAGTAGACCGCCTGCCACTCGCGGCCGCGAGCGAAGTCCACGCACGCATCGACGCCGGCGGGCTTGGCGGCAAGATTGTGTTGCTGCCCTGGGCCGCCGTATAGCAGATCGAGGTGCGTTAGCCGCAATGCGGACAGGCGTTTGCTTTTGGCGGAGAGGGTGAGATTCGAACTCACGAGCCCCGTGAAGGGCCTCCGGTTTTCAAGACCGGTGCGATCAACCACTCCGCCACCTCTCCAGCGCTCGCATTATAAACGCGCTCCCAGGCCCTGCAGTCGGTGCGCAGCACGGCCGCACGCGGGCCTACGAGCGCTCGATACGTGATAAACCATCCATGTATGGCATCAGCGCCACGGGCACGCTCACGCTGCCGTCCTCGTTCTGGTAGTTCTCGAGTACTGCGACCAGCGCACGCCCGACCGCCACGCCGGAGCCATTGAGCGTGTGCAGCGGCTCGCTCTTGGCATTGTCTGGATTGCGCCATCGCGCCTGCATGCGCCGCGCCTGAAAGGCCTCGCAGTTGCTGCAGGATGAGATCTCGCGATATCGGCCCTCGGAGGGCAACCAGACCTCCAGATCATAGGTCTTGGCGCAGGCAAAGCCGGTATCGCCCGCGCACAACAGGACCGTACGATAAGGCAGCGCCAGCCGCCGCAACACTTCTTCCGCATGTGTCCTGAGCAGTTCGAGCGCGGCATAGGATTCGTCCGGCCGCACGATGTGCACGAGCTCGACCTTTTCGAATTGATGCTGTCGGATCAGGCCACGCGTATCGCGGCCTGCAGCGCCGGCCTCGGAGCGAAAGCAGGCAGTCTGCGCCACGAATTTGAGCGGCAGCGCACTGGCCTCCAGAATTTGCTCGCGCACCAGATTGGTCAGCGGCACCTCAGCGGTTGGCAGCAGATAAAGCTTTTGGTGACCCGCGAGCGCAAACAGGTCCTGCTCGAATTTAGGCAATTGACCGGTACCGATGAGCGCATGGGCCGCGATCAGGTAGGGTGGATAGATCTCGGTGTAGCCGTGCTCGCGTGTGTGCAGATCCAGCATGAACTGCGAGAGCGCGCGCTGCAGCCGCGCAAGCGCACCGCGCAGAAATGCGAAGCGCGCGCCGGCGATGCGGCTGGCTGCCTCCAGATCGAGCAGCCCGAGTCCCTCGGCGAGCGCA
Organism: Steroidobacteraceae bacterium; assembly: GCA_049515055.1. Lineage (GTDB taxonomy): Bacteria > Pseudomonadota > Gammaproteobacteria > Steroidobacterales > Steroidobacteraceae > FEN-1191. The sequence continues at coordinate 1,505 of JBEKUL010000039.1, forward strand.
ACGTGATCGAGCGGCTGGAATGCAAAACTGCGCGGCTGCCCATTGCGTGTCATCTCGACATTGCCATGCTCGTCGCTGCCTGCCGGCACGGACTCGTGCAGTAGATTGGGCAGCTCGAGCTGCCAGTGCTCGAGCGCCGACTGCACGCTGTTGAGCTCGGCATCGGCGCTCACAAGCTGATTCGCGAGCTGTTCGCCCGCCTGCAGGAGCGGCGCGATATCCTCGCCACGAGCGCGTGCCTGACCCACAGTCCTGGCGTGACTGTTGCGCGCGGCGCGCAGCCGATCGGACTCGACCTGCCAGTACCGTCGCTTTTCCTCGAGCGCCCGGAAAGCCTCCACGTCGAACTGGTAGCCGCGGCGCGCCAGATTTCGCGCGACCTGGTCCGGATCGGCGCGCAGCAATTTCGGATCGATCATGGGTCTCCCCGCTCTCCCCGCTCTCCCCGTCCCCCCGCTTCGGGCGCAACCTTGAGGCCGCGCGCGCGCAGACGCTCGAGCGCCTCGGCGATGCGTAGCTCGAGGCCACGCGGCACCGGATGATAATAGCGGCGATCGGGCATCTCGTCGGGCAGATAGCGCTCACCGGCCGCGTATGCTTCCGGCTCATCATGCGCATAGCGATAGCCACTGCCGTAGCCGAGCTCCTTCATCAAGGCGGTCGGCGCATTACGCAATCGCAGCGGCACGTCGAGCGAGCCAAAGCGCTCGACATCCTCGCGCGCTTCGCCCCAGGCGCTGTAGACGGCGTTGCTCTTCGCGGCGACCGCCAAATACACCACGGCCTGCGCCAGCGCCAGCTCACCCTCGGGGCTACCAAGCCGTTCATAGGTTTGCCACGCGTCGAGCGCGAGCTGCAGTGCGCGCGGATCGGCAAGTCCAATGTCTTCGCTGGCCATGCGTGTGATGCGCCGGGCCAGATAATGTGGATCACAGCCGCCGTCGAGCATGCGCGCCAGCCAGTACAGCGCCGCATCCGGGTCGGTCCCGCGCACGGCCTTGTGCAAGGCTGAGATCTGGTCGTAGAACTGCTCCCCGCCCTTGTCGAAGCGCCGGCGACCGCCGCTGGCGATCTCCTGCGCCGCCGCCATGGAGATGCCGCTCACGCCGGCGGCCGCGGCCAGGCCCGCAGCGAGCTCGAGCATGTTCAGCGCGCGGCGCGCATCGCCATCCGCAGCTGCCGCGAGCAGCCCGAGTGCGGGCTCCTCGATTGACAGCTGCAACGCGCCGAGCCCGCGCTCCCGGTCTTGCAGCGCGCTCTGCAGCAGACCTCGCAATTCCGCGACGCTCAGGGGTTTGAGTACGTACACGCGCGCGCGCGAGAGCAGCGCACCAATGATCTCGAAGGATGGATTTTCAGTGGTGGCACCGATGAAGGTCAGCGTGCCGTCCTCGACGTGCGGCAGAAAGGCATCCTGCTGCGCCTTGTTGAAGCGGTGCACTTCATCAAGAAACAACACCGTCGCAGCACCTTCAGCGGCCGCGGCCCGCGCCTGCTGCACCGACTCGCGAATGTCCTTGATGCCGGCCTGCACGGCCGAGAGGCCGATGAAGCGCGCCTTCGAGCGCTGCGCGATCAGGCGTGCCAGAGTGGTCTTACCGGTGCCGGGCGGTCCCCACAGGATCAGCGAATGCAAATGACCGGCGTGAATGGCCTCATACAGGGGTTTGCCTGGCGCGAGCAGATGCGACTGGCCGACAAATTCTTCCAGGCTGCGCGGGCGCATGCGATCGGAGAGCGGCCGCCAATCGCGCTCGGGTCCGAGCGCGAGCGGCTGCTGCGTAGTGTTGCGCCGGGCCATGCTCAGCTGCCACTGACGGCTCAGCCCGATGGCTTGCCGATCACATCGACACCGGCAGGCGGCTCAAAGTGCAGCGACTGTGCGTCGATGCGCTCGTTACGCGCGATATGCGAGAAATCCAGCTCCACGGTCTGCCCCAGGCGATCGTGCACGATCATGCGCTCGAGCCGCTCGCCAGCGAAACCGAGCTCAGCGCGACTGAAATCGGACTCGGTACTGCGCGGCATGACGGCCACCCAGTCGAGCCCATCGTGACTGCCTGCGCCGTCGATCTGGAAACTCTCATGCAACTGCGCGCTCGAGCCTGAAAGCAGCATGATCGGCGTGGACGACAGCGCGGATTGCACCGGCTTGACTGTGACCTGCGCCAGCTCGCGATCGTAGAACCAGAGGTTCGTGCCATCGGCCACCAGAACCTGACCGGTGCCCGCGGACGCAGAGGCTTTGGAATCCGGGGCATAGTCCCAGCGAAACTTGCCCGGACGTTGCACGAGCAGCCGCCCCGATCCTGCGCTGACCAGCGTACCGTGACCATCCTTCACGCTTTGTGTGAAATTCGCACTCAGGCTGTCCAGCCCATTGAGATAGCGATCCAGCGCCGTGCCGCCCGCCGCACTCGCCGCACTCGCCGCATGCGCACCCGGGCTGCCGAGGGCAAGAGCAAGTGCGATGCAAAGGCACCAGCGGCGCGCTCGCGCCATCAGTTACCCGCAGGCGCGGGCGCCAGCACTTCGCGCGCGCCATTGCTTTGCAACGGACCGACAATGCGCGCCTGCTCCATCGCCTCGAGCATGCGCGCGGCGCGGTTATAGCCGATCTTCAGGCGTCGCTGCACATATGAGATCGACGGCTTGCGCTCGCTCGTGACGATCTTGACCGCCTCGTCGTAGAGCGGGTCCTGCTCGGCGTCTGCGACCACAGCCTCATCGGCCTCGTCCTCATCGTCCCCGAGGCCTGGAATGGGAGCCGAGGGACCTTTGAGCACCTCATCGATGTAGTTCGGCGTGGCCGCCTGCTTGAGTGCCTCGACCACGCGATGCACTTCCTGATCGGACACGAAGGCGCCGTGAATGCGCGTCGGCATCGAGGTGCCTGGCGGCAGAAACAGCATGTCGCCGTGCCCGAGCAGCGACTCGGCCCCCATCTGGTCAAGTATCGTGCGCGAATCGACCTTGGCCGAGACTTGAAAGGCGATGCGCGTGGGTATATTGGCTTTGATCAGCCCGGTGATCACATCGACCGATGGCCGTTGTGTGGCCAGTATCAGGTGGATGCCTGAGGCACGCGCCTTCTGCGCCAGCCGGGCGATGAGCTCTTCGACCCTCTTGCCCACGAGCATCATGAGGTCCGCAAGCTCATCGATGATTACAACGACGAACGGCAGTGGTTCGAGGTTGGGAATTGCGCTCTGATCGATGCTCGGATCGTTGGCCGCACGCTGCAGCAGCAGCGGATCGCGGATCGGCTCGCCGTCAGCAATCGCGTCCTTGACGCGTCGGTTGTAGCCGGCGATGTTGCGCACGCCGAGCGCTGACATGAGCTGATAGCGCCGCTCCATCTCCGCGACACACCAGCGCAATGCATTCGCCGCCTGCTTCATGTCGGTGACCACCGGTGAGAGCAGATGCGGGATTCCCTCATAGACCGAGAGCTCGAGCATCTTCGGATCGATCATGATCAGGCGCACATGCTCGGCCGTTGATTTGTACAGCAGACTGAGCACCATCGCGTTGATGGCCACTGACTTACCCGACCCCGTGGTACCGGCGATCAGCAGGTGCGGCATGCGCGCCAGATCGGCCACCATCGGCAGCCCGCCAATATCCTTGCCCAGCGCCAGCGCCAGCGGCGAGGCCACATCCTCGTAAGCCTTGGATCGGATGATCTCGCCCAGCGTGACGATCTCGCGCTTCTCGTTCGGAATCTCCAGGCCCATGACTGATTTGCCGGGGATGACCTCGACCACGCGCACGCTGACCGTGGACAGGGCGCGTGCCAGATCCTTCGACAGCGCCGTGATCTGGCTGGCCTTGACGCCCGGGGCCGGACGCATCTCGAAACGGGTCACCACCGGACCCGGATGCACCGCGACCACGTCGACCTCGACGCCGAAGTCCTTGAGCTTGAGCTCCACCAGACGCGACATCGCCTCCAGGGCCTCGGCTGAATAGGACGGTTCGAGCCGGCGAGGCTCATCCAGCAGGTCGAGCGGCGGCAGCTCGCGCGCCTGCGGCGGATCGAACAACGGCACCTGGCGCTCTCGCTCGACGCGCTCGCTCTTCAGCGGCGCAGGCGCGGGCGCCTCGATACGCGGAGCCAGACGCGGTGTGGCTCGGCGCTGCTCGGCTTCGAGCGCCTCTTTGCGTTCGAGTTTGGCCGACCTTCCGGCCTTCATCTCGCGCGCCGAGAATGCGCGCTCCCTCGCCCAGTGCACCGAGCCCCAGACCCACGCCCCGATGCGATCCATGACGGCAAACCACGAGACATCGAATGCCACCGCGGCACCGGCCAGCCAGGCGACCAGCAACAACAGCGTGGCGCCGAGTAGTTTAAGTCCCGCTGCAAGCGCGCCGCCGGCTGCAGACCCGACGACTCCGCCTGCCCCCTGTGGCAGCGCCCCTGCGCTCCAATGCAATGCCGCCAGCGCGCAGCTGGCTACGAGCAACACGAGAAAGCCGGCCACGCGCACGGTCATATTCAGGCGCGAGCCGCGCACGGGGGCGGACGGGGCACGCATCAGGCGCCAGGAGGCAACCCCCAGCATGAACGGCAATAGATAGGTCGGCCGCCCAAACAGAAAATACAGCACATCCGCGAACCAGGCCCCGACCGGACCGATACGGTTATGTATCGGCGCGCCCTCGCCCGTGAACGACGAGAAGCCTGGATCGCGTGGATCGAAGCTCAGCAGCGCCACGCACAGCACGAGCGCAAGTCCGGCCAGTGCAATCGCCGCGCCCTCGCGCAGGCCGCGTGCCACCGCGGCGGAGACCCGCAGGGAAATTCGGCTCTGGACAGTTGAGTCGGCCACTGATGGATCTTAGGAGAGCGAGCGCCGCCTCGCCACCTGTCTAAGGATATGACTTGGCCTGCGCGTTGGGCTTACATACCATGCGTAACTGCGTGCAGGAGTGTACATGAGTCCGCCGATACACCGCCGTCTGATCATCATGGGCTCGGGGCCGGCGGGATACTCGGCCGCTGTCTATGCGGCGCGCGCCAACCTGCAGCCGATGTTGCTCACGGGCCTGGAACAAGGCGGCCAGTTGATGACCACGACCGAGGTCGACAACTGGCCCGGCGATGTCGAAGGGTTGCAAGGCCCGGGACTGATGGAGCGCATGCGCCGTCACGCCGAGCGCTTCGCGACCGAGATCATCACTGATCACGTCAACCAGGCTCAGCTCTCGACGCGGCCGTTCACACTGCACGGCGATCGGGGCAGCTACAGCTGCGATGCGCTGATCATTGCCACCGGCGCCTCGGCGCGCTACCTCGGTCTACCCTCGGAGGAGAAATTCCGCGGCCGCGGCGTCTCGGCGTGTGCGACCTGCGATGGCTTTTTCTTCCGCGAGCACCGCGTAGCGGTTATTGGCGGTGGCAACACCGCGGTCGAGGAGGCCCTGTATCTGTCGCAATTGGCCGCGCATGTGACGCTGATTCATCGGCGCGATCGGCTGCGCGCCGAGAAGATCCTGCAGGATCGGCTGCAGCAGCGAGCGCACGAGGGCAAGGTGAACCTGATCTGGCAGCATGTGGTCGAAGAGATCCTCGGCGATGACTCCGGCGTGCACGGCCTGCGCATCCGCTCGACCGTCACGGGCGAAGTGCGCGAGCTGGCCGCGACCGGGGTTTTCATCGCGATCGGCCACACACCCAATACGGCTCTGTTTGCCGGCCAACTCGAGATGCACGCGGGCTATATCCAGGTGCGCGGCGGCAGTGATGGCCTGGCTACGGCCACGAGCATCCCCGGGGTATTCGCTGCCGGGGATGTGGCCGATCACGTCTACCGTCAGGCCGTGACTTCGGCCGGCTCGGGCTGCATGGCGGCGCTCGATGCGGACCGCTATCTCGAGCAGTCCAGTCAGCCCGACGGCTAGTGCAAAGCCGGATTCTCACGCGCGTGCGGGCGCTGCCCGCCGATCAATGGAACGCATTGGCGGGCGATTACCCTTTTCTGCGCCACGAGTTCCTGGCTGCGCTCGAAGACAGCGGCTGCGTGAGCGCGCGCAATGGCTGGACGGTGCAGCACCTGGCTTTGTTCGATCAGGCCGGCCTCGCGGCCGCCGCTCCGCTGTATCGCAAATCTCATTCCTGGGGCGAGTTCGTATTCGATTTCGCTTGGGCGCGCGCCTTCGAGCAATACGGCTTCGCCTACTTCCCCAAGCTGGTGTGCGCGGTGCCGTTCACGCCCGCAAGCGGACCGCGCCTGCTGTACCGGCCTGACTTGCCGGCCGGCGAATGCCGCGCCGCGCTGCTGCGCGGGTTGCGCGAGCAGGCTCAGCTGCAGCAATTGTCCTCAGTGCACGCGCTGTTTCTGGATGAGGCCGGGCGCGACGCCTGCAGCACGGACGGCTGGCTGCTGCGTCGCGACTGCCATTTTCAGTGGTACAACCGCGGCTATCGGGATTTCGAGGACTTCCTTGCTGCCTTCTCGGCCGAAAAGCGCAAGAAGGCGCGTCGCGAGCGCCGGCGCGTGCTCGAGCAGGGCATCGAGTTTCGTACGCTCGACGGCACGCAGCTGGATGAGCAGCTCATCGAGCGCGTGTACGCCTTTCACGCCATGACCTTCGTGCGCCACGGCCATCATCCGTATCTGAACCGCGCCTTCTTCAGCCAGGTGGCGCGCGATCTGGGCGCATCTTTGCTCGTGAAGCTCGCACTCAGTGCCGGCGAGCCCGTGGCTGCGGCCGTGTTCTTTCGCTCCGCCGACACCCTCTATGGACGCTACTGGGGCGCCGCAGCGGACTATCACAGCCTGCATTTTGAGGCCTGCTACTACCAGGGCATCGACTATTGCATCGCCCAGGGCCTCAAGCGCTTCGAGCCCGGTACACAGGGTGAGCACAAAATCGCACGCGGTTTCGAGCCTACGCTGACCTGGTCGGCACACTGGATCTCTGACCTGACGCTGCGCCGTGCCATCGGCGCGTATCTGGAGCGCGAAGGCAGCGCGATCGAAGCCTACGCCAGCCAGGCCGATGAGCACGCGCCGTTTCGCAAAGGCGAGCCGCGAGGCCTGCCATGAGACACGCGCCATGATCACCTGGCTGGCCCCGGACGATCCGCCCGACCGCTTCCCACCCCACGAGTCGGCGCTGCGTGACCCTTGCGGCCTGCTCGCGGCGGGCGGGGATCTGAAGCCGCAGCGGCTCATGGCTGCCTACGCGCGCGGCATCTTCCCCTGGTACTCACCGGGTCAGCCAGTGCTCTGGTGGTCGCCCGATCCGCGCGAGGTGCTCTGGCCACGCGAATTTCGCTGCTCGCGCAGCCTCGCGCGCGCTGTGCGCACGCGCGGCTTTGCATTTCACGAGGATCGTGACTTTCCCGCCGTCGTGAGCGCCTGCGCCGCGCCGCGCGCACGCAGCCCGGGCAGCTGGATTACACCGGAAATGCACGCGGCCTACTGCCAGTTGCATGCACTCGGTTCGGCTCACAGTTATGAAATCTGGCGCGCCGATGCACTGCTCGGCGGCCTCTACGGAGTTCGACTGGGCCCGGTGTTCTTTGGCGAATCGATGTTCAGCGCCGAACGCGACGCCTCCAAGGCCGCGCTGGCCGGTCTGGTGGCCCGCAGCCAGCAGCTGGGCATCGAACTGATCGACTGTCAGCTGCCCTCGGCGCACCTGCGCACGCTGGGCAGCCGGCCGATACCCCGGCGCGAGTTCCTGGCCATACTTGCACGCGCCTAGGCTCACCGCGGCAGCGCTGCAGTCCCCCGCTGCGCATGCGCGTTGCATTGCCGGCTGCCTTTATGCAGAATTCGCGGCCCGTGAGGCCACGCAGCGCAGCATGCCCAAAGAAGACGCGATTCAAATGGAAGGTGAGGTCATCGAGACCCTGCCCAATACGACCTTTCGGGTGCAGTTGCAGAACGGCCATATCGTGACCGCGCATATCTCGGGCAAGATGCGCAAGAACTACATCCGCATCCTGACCGGCGATCAGGTGACGGTTGAGATGACACCATACGATTTGTCGAAAGGCCGCATCGTCTATCGCGGCCGCTGAGCACCCTTCAGGGCGGCCTCAGGCGGTGACTTCGGCCTGCGTGGTCGGCACGCAATCGAGCGACAGTGCGCTCTGATCGGCTGTTACCGAGATCCTGACCTGTCCGCCGCCGATGAGCTTGCCGAATAACAGCTCCTCGGCCAGCGGGCGCTTGATGTGCTCCTGAATCACTCGCGCCATCGGACGCGCACCCATCTTTGGGTCATAGCCCTTCTGCGCGATCCAGTGTCGCGCCGCCTCATCGATGTTGAGCACGACGCCCTTGGGCTCGAGCTGCGCTTCGATCTCGATCAATAATTTGTCGACCACGCGCTCGATGGTCGCGGCATCGAGCGGGGCAAACTGGATCACAGCGTCCAGGCGATTGCGAAACTCGGGCGAAAACATCCGGCGCACCGCCTCCATACCATCCGTGGAATTATCCGAGTTGGTGAAGCCGATGGTGGTACGGCTCATCTCCTGCGCCCCGGCGTTGGTCGTCATGACGATGATGACATGGCGAAAATCAGCCTTGCGCCCATTGTTGTCGGTCAGAGTTCCGTGATCCATCACCTGCAGCAGCAGGTTGAAGACATCCGGATGTGCCTTCTCGATCTCATCGAGCAACAGCACGCAATGCGGATGCTTGGCGATCGCCTCGGTCAGCAGGCCGCCCTGATCAAAGCCGACATAGCCCGGTGGCGCGCCGATCAGGCGCGAGACGGTGTGCCGCTCCATGTACTCCGACATGTCGAAACGCAGGAATTCGATGCCAAGGGCGATCGCCAGCTGGCGCGTGACCTCGGTCTTGCCAACGCCCGTTGGTCCGGCAAATAGCAGGCTGCCGACCGGCTTGCGCTGATCGCCCAGGCCCGAGCGCGCCATCTTGATGGCCGCGGCCAGAGTTTCGATCGCGGGATTCTGGCCGAATATGACCAGTTTGAGATTGCGCTCGAGATTCTTGAGCAGATCGCGGTCCGAGGCCGAGACATGCTTGGCCGGTATGCGGGCCATGCGTGCGACCACATCCTCGATGTGCGACACCTCGACCTTCGTCTCGCGCTCGCCGGCCGGCTTGAGCCGCAGGCGCGCGCCTGCCTCATCGACCACATCGATGGCTTTGTCGGGCAAATGACGCTCGTTGATGTGCCGATCAGCCAGTTCGGCCGCGGCCCGCAGCGCATCGCTCGAATACTCGACGCCATGATGTTCTTCGAATTTCGGCTTCAAACCATGCAGGATCTCCACGGTCTCCGATACCGACGGCTCGGCGACGTCGATCTTCTGAAAACGGCGCGCAAGCGCGTGGTCCTTCTCAAATATGCCGCGATACTCCTGGTAGGTGGTCGAGCCGATGCAACGGATCTCGCCATTGGCCAGCACGGGCTTGATCAGGTTGGATGCATCCATGACGCCGCCCGAGGCCGCGCCAGCGCCGATCACGGTGTGAATCTCGTCGATGAACAGTATTGCGCCGGGCTGCTTCTTGAGCTCAGTGACCACTGACTTCAGGCGCTTCTCGAAATCCCCGCGATACTTGGTGCCGGCGATCAGTGCGCCCATGTCGAGCGCATAGATCGTGCTGTCGGCCAGCACCTCGGGCACACGGCCCTCGACAATCAGGCGCGCCAGGCCTTCGGCGATGGCCGTCTTGCCCACCCCGGCTTCCCCGACATACAGCGGGTTGTTCTTGCGCCGCCGGCACAGTATCTCGATGGTGCGCTCGATTTCCAGCTTGCGCCCGATCAGCGGATCGATGCGACCCTCCTGCGCCTGGGCGTTGAGATTGACCGCAAACTTCTCCAGCGCGCTGCCCGATTCGCTGTCGCGTTCGGTCTCGATGCCGGTGTCCTCGCGCTCCTTCTCGGCCTTGGATTCCCCGGCGCGCGACAGTCCATGCGATATGAAATTCACCACATCCAGCCGCGTGACCTGCGAGCGCGCCAGCAGAAACACCGCGTGACTCTGCTTCTCGCTGAAGATCGCCACCAGTACGTTGACCACGCCGACTTCTTTCTTGCCACTGGATTGCACGTGAAAAACGGCCCGCTGCAAGACGCGCTGAAAGCCGAGCGTGGGCTGCACTTCACGCTCCTCGCTCAGGGCAAGGCGCGGCGTATTGGTCTCGACGTGCTGCTTGAGGTCCGCGCCGAGACGCTCCAGATCAGCGCCGCAGCCTTCCAGTACTTCGCGCACTCGCGGTGCGTCCAGTATCGCGAGCAGCAAATGCTCGACTGTCAGAAATTCGTGGCGCGCGGTGCGCGCCTGATGAAATGCCTGGTTAAGGCAAAACTCCAGCTCGCTCGACAACACTCCATCTCTCCAGCAGCTTTCAGGCCACCTCGAGCGTGCACAACAGCGGGTACTGATGCTCGCGCGAGTAACTCGTTACCTGCGACACTTTGGTCTCAGCGATTTCGTATGTAAAGACCCCGCAGACGCCTTTACCACGAGTATGAACTTCCAGCATAACCCGGGTCGCCGTCTGACGGTCCATACCGAAGAAGCGCTCGAGCACCTCGACCACGAATTCCATCGGCGTGTAATCGTCGTTGAGCAGCACCACCTGGTAGAGCGGCGGCTGCGCAGTCTGCGGCGGCGCCTCTTCGACGATAACACCGCCATCAGGCCGATTAGATTCTTTGTGCTCCATTGCACCAAAGCTGCCCGTCACAGATTCGCACTGCCGTAGCAGCACTTCGCTCGTTTGGAGTCTAGCACTGTGTCCTGCGCTATCCGCCTCGACCGCCCTTGCGACTGTCGTCAACGGGCGACGCTTCGGGCCTAAAAGAATTTAGACGAAACAAATACTTGAGAGCGTCAACGACGGCGCCGTATCATGTCGCATCGAGACACTGCGGGCGAGCCAACATATCGGTGAATGCGACAGCATGGATTGAGGAGCTTCGCTCCGGCCCGGGCTGGATGCGGCTGCTGGAGCAGCGCGGCGCGCAGCTGCTTTGCATCGCGCTGCTGATTGCGCTGGGCATAGACTGCGCGATGATCCTGACGCGAGCATTGAGCCATTTTGCCGCGGCCTCGCCCAGCGCCCTGCCCGCGGCTTCTGCGCCCGCGCGGCCCGTGGCAGTAAATCCGGCGATCCAGCTCGCAACCATCGTCAATGCGCATCTGTTCGGCACGGCAGCTGGCAGCGGAGCAGACAACGCGCCGAACACCACGATGCCGCTGATACTTGCCGGCGTCATTGCAGATAAAGATCCGAACAAGGGCCAGGCGATCATTGGGGCCAGCGCCGCCTCGGGCAAGCTCTATGCAGTGGGTGCCATGATTCCGGGCGGCGCGCGCCTGCATGCGATATTCACTGACCGGGTGCTTATCGAGCGCAATGGCGCGCTCGAGACGCTGCCACTGCCGCGCAACGCGCCGAGCGGCGCCGCCAGGAGCGTCGCGACGCCGCCGAGCGCGCGCGCCGAGGCGGCGGTGGCGCAGAATTCCACGGTACTGGCCGGACTGGTGCACATACAACCGGTGTTCAACCAGGGCAAACTCAGCGGTTATCGCATCTTCCCGGGTGGCACCCGCGGCAACAGTGCGTTCACGCAGCTCGGGCTGCGTGCCGGGGATATGGTCGTGGGCGTCAATGGCACCGCGCTGGACGATGCGGGACGTGCGATGGAGATACTGCAGACTTTGTCCTCCTCGGCGAGCGCGTCGGTGACTGTGTCGCGCAACGGTCAGACACAGGAAGTTAATCTCAATCTTGCGAACCTCAACATCGACGCGGAGTCCAACCCCAGCGACAATTCCCCGGGCAATGCCCCGGCGGCGGCGGCCGGGGCAGCTGCCTCTGGCGATGCCACGCCCGGTGCGACCCCGCAAGGGCAGCGCGGCCGTGTCGGCGCCATGCCGCTGCCCGCGCCGCCCGCTGCGAGCCCCAGCACGGCCAATGGCAGCGCAACGGGCGCGGATGCAGGGGCGGCGCGGACCGAAGGCGCCGTCGGCGCCAACGGCGCCAACGGCGATCGAGAGCGCTAGCACGGACCAGGCACTGCCGGGCACGAAGACAGGAAGCGACTACTGATGTCCGAGACAACAGCGTACGGCGCTCTGCCGTGGATGCGGCGGCGCGTGGGCGTCGCATTGCTCGCGCTCGCTTTCTGCGCCTACACGGTCGCCGAGCAGCCGAGCGCACAGCGCATCACACCGAACTTCAAGGATGCGGACATCACGCAGATCATTGAGGCGGTCGGCATGGCAACCGGCAAGAACTTCATCATCGACCCGCGCGTGCGCGCCCAGGTGACGATGCTCTCAGAGACGCCGATGAGCCCGGATCAGTTCTACCAGGCGTTCCTGGCCATCCTGCAGGTACACGGCTTTGTCGCCATTCCCGCCGGCAATGTGATCAAGATCGTCCCCGACGCCAACATGCGCCAGTACGCGGCCGACGATCTGCCTGATCGAATCAGCTCGACTTCCGATGAGATGGTGACGCAAGTGCTGGCGGTCAAGAACGTCAGCGCCGCGCAGCTGGTGCCGGTGCTGCGGCCGCTGATGCCGCAGAACGCGCAGCTCTCGGCCGTGACGGGCGCGAATATCCTCATTCTGTCGGATCGGGCCAGCAACGTTAACCGGATGATGCGCATCATTGCGCGCATCGATCAGGTCGGCGATGCCGATATCGACGTGATCCCATTGCAGAGTGCTACCGCCGCCGATACCGCGCGCGTGCTCACCACGCTGCTGGCACAGACGGGCGAGGCGGCTGCCGGCGTCAAGGTCGTCGCCGATGATCGCTCCAACAGCGTGCTCGTGAGCGGCGATGCGTCGATGCGCTTGCGTGTGCGGGCACTCGTGGCACATCTGGACACCCCGGTGGATGCCGGCAGCGAGACACAGGTGCGCTACTTGCACTACTCGGACGCCGAAGATCTGGCCGGCCGGCTCAAGCAGCAGTTGAGCGGCAGTTCCAGCGGCACGAGCTCGACCATGAGCCGCCTGCTCGAGCGCGCTTCGGCGCCGGCACAGCCCATTCCCAACGCCCAGGGCACGACCCCGCGGCCCGCGGCAGAGGCTCCGGCCGCAGCAGGCGGCGGGGGCGGCGCCACCCTCTCACTGGCCGGGGGCACCGCCACAATCTGGGCCGACAAGGACACCAATTCCCTGATCATTACGGCCGGCCAGCGCACGATGCGTGCCGTGAACGCGATCATCGACAAGCTCGACATCCGTCGCGCGCAGGTCATGGTGCAGGCCATCATCGCCGAGGTCTCGGTCACCAAGACCTCCGATTTGGGCGTGAACTGGGCAATCGATGGCTCGGCCACGGGCGTCGGGGTCGGCGGCTTCATCGCGCCGGTGAACGGTACCTCCATCATTGATCTGTATAACGACGCCACGACACCGTCCAACCTCGCGAGCAACCCGCCCTCAGGGACGGTTCTTGGCATCGGCAAGCTCACCGCGTCCGGTGTCAACTTCGCCGCCGTACTGCAGGCATTGCAGAGCGATTCGCGCACCAACATCATCGCCACCCCGCAGATCGTGACGCGCGACAATCAGGAGGCGAAGATGGAGGTGGCCCAGGAAGTGCCGTTCCTGACCGGCCAGTACACAACCACCAACGGCACCGGCAGCGCCTTCCAGACCATCCAGCGCGAGGAGGTCGGCACCATCCTGACCGTGACCCCGACCATCAACGAAGGCGATGCCGTACTGCTCAAGCTTCAAATCGAGAGCTCGAGCTTGAGCGCCAGCACTGAGGGCGCGGTCGACCTGGTCACCAACAAGAACGTGATCACCACGAGCGTGCTGGTCAAGGACGGTGGCACGCTGGTGCTCGGAGGCTTGATTCAGGACAACGCGACCAACAGCAACAATTCCGTGCCGCTGCTGGGCAGTATTCCGATCATCGGTGAGCTGTTTCGCGCCCGCAATACAACGAAGTCGAAAACCGATTTCCTGATCTTTCTGCAGCCGCGCATCCTGCGCACGGATGCGCAGGCAGATATCGAGACCGATGCGAAATACGACTACATGCGCGAGCAGCAACGCATTGGCAATCACGACGCCACCAAAATACCCTTTCAGCCCTTCCAGCCCGGGGCAGTGATGCCGCCGATCATTCACGGGCAGACCGCCGTCGGGGTCTTGAGCCCGGACACGGTCAATGAAAGCGCCGCGCCCAAGGGGCAGCGAAAATCCGGCTCAGCCAGCTCAGCCACTTCAGCCAGTCCCGCTGCGGCCTTGCCGCTTGCGCCGGCCGCAGCCGTGTCCGCGCCAGCCCCAGACGACGCTGCGAGCGCTTCGGACCAGACGCCGGCGCCCGCCAGCGCCACCGCACCAGCCAGCGGAGCGACGCCGTGAACGACGTGGCCGCGCGCATCGACGGCGATACGCGACTGCCCTTCACCTTTGCGCGACGCCACGGCGTGCTGGTTCGCAGCGTCGAGCAGGGTATCGCGGACTGCGTGTATCGGCTGCCGGCCTCGCCCCGGGCACTCGCGGAGACGCGACGCTACCTGCGACTGCCGCTGAAACTGACCGCTGTGGAGAGCGAAGCCTTCGATGATCTGCTGCGCAGGACCTACGAGGGCGGCGGCGGCGAGGCGATGCAAATCGGGCTTGAAGACACCACCGACCTCGCGCACCTCGCACAGGAGCTGCCCGAGCAGGCGGATCTGCTCGAGAGTAACGATGATGCGCCTATCATCCGGCTGATCAATGCGGTGCTGACGCAGGCGATTCGCGAAAACGCCTCCGATATTCACGTCGAGCCCTTTGAGAATCGCCTGGTGGTGCGCTTTCGCGTCGACGGCATCCTGCGAGAGGTGCTGCAATCCAAACGCGGCGTCGCGCCACTGGTGGTCTCGCGCATCAAGGTCATGTCCAAGCTGGACATCGCCGAGAAGCGCTTGCCGCAGGACGGTCGCATCAGTCTGCGCATCGCCGGACGCGCGGTCGACGTGCGCGTCTCGACCATCCCTTCCGGTCACGGTGAGCGCGTGGTCTTGCGTCTGCTGGACAAGCAGGCCGGCCGCCTGGATCTGAACTCCCTCGGTATGGGGCCTCACACGCAGCAGCTCATGAACGAGCTGATCCACAAGCCGCACGGCATTTTGCTGGTGACGGGTCCGACCGGCTCGGGCAAGACCACGACCCTGTACGCCGCGCTCGAGCAGCTCAACGACAATACGCAGAACATCATGACCGTCGAGGATCCGATCGAGTACTACATCGACGGGATCGGTCAGACGCAGGTCAATACCAAAGTCGAGATGACCTTCGCGCGCGGGCTGCGCGCGATCCTGCGCCAGGACCCGGATGTGGTGCTGGTGGGAGAGATCCGTGATCTGGAGACCGCACAGATCGCGGTGCAGGCGAGTCTGACCGGACACCTGGTGCTCTCGACACTGCATACCAACACCGCGGCCGGTGCGCTGACGCGCCTGCGCGATATGGGCATTGAGCCGTTCCTGCTCTCCTCGAGCCTGGTCGGAGTGCTGGCGCAGCGTCTCGTGCGCGTGCTCAACCCCGAAACGCGCCAGGCTTTCAGCGCCGGCGCGTACGAGCGTCGTCTGCTTGGCCTCAAGAATGAGGAGCCCTCGCCCACGCTGTATCGCCCCGGCCGCGATGCGGGCGGCGGCTATCGCGGCCGCACCGGCATCTACGAGCTGATCCTGATCGACGATACGCTGCGCACGATGATTCACGACGGTGCTGGCGAGCATGAGATCGAGCGTTATGCGCGCAAGTTCACCCCCTCGATCCGGGACGACGGCCTTGGGCGCGTACTCAAAGGCGAGACCACGATCGAAGAGGTCCTGCGCGTGACGCGCGAGGATTAAAGCGCGCCGGATCGCACTGTCGATGGGAGCATTTGCGTACACCGCAATCGACCCTGCCGGCCGCTCGCGCAAAGGGGTCATCGAAGGGGATACCGCGCGCCACGTGCGCTCGCTGCTGCGCGAGCGGCAATTGCTGCCCGTCACGATCGAGGCGGTGGTCTCGCAGGAGGCCGGCCGGCAGGGCCGTGGCGGCTTCAGCTTGCGGCGCGGCATCTCGGCGGCCGATCTGTCGCTCATGACACGGCAGCTCTCTACCCTGGTGCGTGCCGGCCTGCCGCTGGAGGAGGCGTTGCTCGCAGTCTCCGAGCAGACCGAGAAGCCGCGCGTTCAGAGCATCGTGCTCGGCGTGCGCGCCAAGGTGGTCGAGGGCCATACTCTGGCCACGGGGCTCGGGGATTTCCCGAGCGTGTTTCCCGAAATCTACCGCGCCACGATATCGGCCGGCGAGCAGTCCGGGCACCTCGATGCGGTGCTCGAGCGCCTGGCTGAATACACCGAGACGCGCGAGCAGATGCGCCAGAAGGTCATGGGGGCGATGCTCTATCCGATCGTGCTGACGGTCATGTGTTTCGCGATCGTCTCGATCCTGCTGACCTACGTCGTGCCCAAGGTGGTCGAAGTATTCGAGGCCAATCGCGCCAAGCTGCCCCTGGCCACCGAGGTGCTCGTACTCGTGAGTGGCTTTCTGCGCAACTACGGCATATGGCTGCTACTGGCCATCGCGGTGGCGAGCGTGCTGGCGTGGCGCGCGCTGCAATCGCGCCCCACGCGCCTGCGCTATCACCGCCTGCTGTTGCGCCTGCCGGTCTTCGGACGCATCGTGCGCGGCTTCAATACCGCTCGCTTTACGCGCACTTTGAGCATCCTGACTGCCGCGGCGGTCCCGGTACTCGATTCGTTGCGCATCTCCAGCGAGGTCATCACGAATCTGCCCATGCGCGATGCGGTCAATGAGGCGGCGGCGCGCGTGCGCGAGGGCGCGCCGATCGGCCGCTCGCTCGCTGCCAACCGACTGTTTCCGCCGATGATGATTCATCTGATCTCCAGCGGCGAGTCGAGCGGGGAGCTGCAGGCCATGCTGGAGCGCGCGGCGCTCAATCAGGAGCGCGAGCTCGAGGGTCTGCTGGCAGCGCTCGTCGGACTGCTCGGTCCGCTGCTGATCGTCGGCATGGGGCTGTTCGTGATGGGCATCGTATTTGCGATGCTATTGCCCATTTTTGAGATGAATTCCTTAATTCATTGAACAGAGCGTTGCGTCGCGCCTCGATTCGCATTATTTTTCGCCCGATTCTGGCGGCAGCGACCGAGGGCTAAGCAGTTCAGGAAACCATCACCATGGGTGGAAATCCGGAATCCGACGAATTTGAGGACGAGGACGCAGACGAGATCGTTGGCGATGACGATCCGGACCTTGATCGCGCGATCAAGGACATGGAGATCGCCAAGCGCCGCAGCATCAGGGTCGGCGAGCCGGCCTGGCGCCGGCTCGAGCAGCGCATGGAACAGAAGCGCACCGCCGAGCTGATCAGCAATCTGGAGGATTACGACCTGAGCTCGCTCGAAGATCCGCTCTCGCCAGGCGAGCGCAGCGCCGATAGGATGCGACGGCGTTAGCCCGAGACGCTTTTGGCCGTCGCCGGGCCCGCCGTGCGCCTCAAGACTCCCACGACGATACCTTCGATCAATAACGACTCGTGTTTCAGGTCGACGCGGATTGGCTCGAAGTCCGCGTTCTCGGGCAACAGCCAGACCACGCTGCCCTCCTGTCGATAACGTTTGACGGTGACCTCGTTCTCGAGGCGCGCCACGACGATCTGACGATGACGCAATTCGCTCGTGCGATGCACCGCGACCAGATCGCCGTCCAGAATGCCCGCATCCTTCATGCTCATGCCGACCACTTTGAGCAGGAAATGCGCTCGCGGCTGAAACAGAGCCGGATCGATCTGGATGTGCTCGACGATATGCTCCTCGGCGAGGATCGGTCTGCCCGCCGCCACCGCGCCGACCAACGGCAAGCCCAGCTGCTCGCGCAAGGTGTCGCACAGCTGTATGCCGCGCGAGGCACCGGGCAGCAGGACGATGACGCCTTTGCGGGCGAGCGTGCGCAAATGCTCCTCGGCGGCGTTGGGCGAGCGAAAGCCGAGTTCGCTGGCAATCTCCGCACGCGTGGGCGGCATGCCAGTGTCCGCAAGGCTGCGCTGGATAAAGCGCAGAACCCGGGTTTGGCGCGGCGTGAGGTCTGACATACTGGTATTATATACAGTCTATTCGCTTTGCGGCAACCCGGCATCAGAGGCGCGCGTGCCACTGCGCCAGCGCGGCTCTCACGAGCGCGGCCACCTGCGCGGCCCTGTAATCGCTGTCCGGGATGTGGCTTCAGCTTGCTATGAATGATGCGCCAAGGCCACAACACGCGTGCAACATTGCCTTCAGTTGCGCGTCATTGTCGGCAACAGCGGACAACGGGATTGCAATTCTCCTATTGCATTCGCTGATCAAATTTGGTCAAGTTGGCAGCCGCAATAGCGTCCGCAGCGGAAACGTTGGGTTCTGTGCGGGTTTTTTTCATGTTTCAAGGAAGTTAGGTGCACGTTACAAGGGGTTTAAAAATGAACAGGACTATCGTTTTGAAGCTGGCCGCCGCCGCTGCGGTCGTCGGGCTCGCCGGCTGCACGGACCTCAAGCCGTTGCAGGCCGACATTGACGGGCTGAAGCAGCAGGTGGGCAAGCTGCAGACCGAAGTCGATGCAGCGAAGGCATCGGCCGACGCAGCAGCCCGCGCGGCCAGCGCCGCGCAGAGCTCCGCCAGTCAGGCTGCCCAGGCTGCCAGTGGCGCTCAGAGCACGGCCAACCAGGCATTGTCTGCGGCTCAGGCGGCGCAGGCTTCGGTAGATGCGACCAACGAGAAGATCGATCGCATGTTCAAGAAGTCAGTGTCGAAATAAGTCCCGGCCATGCGGGTCAAAAACGCCGCGCCTGGCGCGGCGTTTTTTTTATTGACGCTGCGGCCCGAGCGTCAATAGCGCAACAGGGCTGAGCCCCAGGTCACCCCGCCGCCCAGGGCCTCGAGCAGCAGCAGGTCGCCGCGTTTGATGCGCCCGTCGCGCACGCCGACATCCAGCGCCAGCGGCACGGAGGCCGTGGAAGTATTGCCGTGGTCCTGCACGGTCACGATCACACGCTCCATCGGCATGCCCAGTTTTTTCGCCACAGCGTGAATGATGCGCAGGTTCGCCTGATGCGGCACCAGCCAGTTGATCTGGGATTGTTCCAGATTGTTGACCAGCAGCGTCTCGTCCACCACGCGGCCGAGCAGCGTCACCGCGAGCTTGAATACTTCGCTGCCGGCCATGCGGATGTAGTCGCCGCTGCGCATGGTTCCGGGCGCCGGGCCCCGAGCCGGTCCGCCCGTGCAGTAGAGCAGGCTCTGATAGCTGCCATCGGCGTGCAGTCGGGTCGAGATGATGCCCGGCTCCTCGGAGGCAGTCAGAACGACCGCACCGGCTCCATCTCCGAACAGTATCGCGGTGCTGCGATCGCTGTAATCCGTGATGCGCGAGAGCACCTCGGAGCCCACGACGAGCGCGCAGCGCACATCCCCGGTGCGCACAAATTTATCGGCCACCGCCAGCGCGTAGATGAAGCCGCTGCAAGCGGCCTCGAGACTGAAAGCCGGCGCGCCGCGGCAGCCCAGACGCGCCTGCAGCAGCGCGCCGCTGTTGGGGAAAACCAGATCGGGGGTGGTGGTGCCGTAGGAGATCATGTCGATGTCGGCCGGCCGCAGCCCGGCGGCATCGATCGCGGCGCGCGCGGCATGCTCAGCCATGTCCACGTTGGACTCGTCATCGGCGATGACGTGGCGGCGCTCGATGCCGGTGCGCTCGCGGATCCACGCATCGGTGGTATCCATGCGCCGCTCCAGATCGAAGTTCGTAACCACTTGCGCCGGCAGATAACTGCCGGTGCCTGCAATCCTGGAGTACACGCCCGATCTACTGCAGGGCCGCGCGTGGAAGGCGCTATTCCTGGGTTTCCGGCTCGGCTCGCTGCTCGATGACGCGCCGGCCGCGATAGAACCCGTCCGGCGTGATGCGGTGACGCAGATGCTGTTCGCCCGAGTGCGCATCGACCGACAACGCCACGGGCGTCAAGCGATCGTGGGAGCGGTGCATGCCGCGTTTAGACGGTGTCTTGCGACTTTTTTGTACGGCCATGATCCGAACTCCTCGAACTCACCGAAGAACTATTTGTCCGCTTTACCACCGCGCTCGAGCAACGCGCGCAGATCGGCAAAAGGTCTGACCAACGCCGCGCCATCGGCCGGCCCTGCACTCACGCCGGCTGCTGGCGCAGCTGTGCCGGACACAGGCGCCTCGCCAGGGGGCTGGCACGCCGTGCCCGCGCCATGCAGCGGCACGATCGGCAGTGCGAGCAGCAGTTCCTCCGCAACGAGCGCCGACAGACTCAGACGCCCGTCGGGAGCCAGAAACGTCTCCATTCCCGCCGGCGCTTCCTCGGCCTCGTGCTCGGATTGGACGATCACCACCGGTGAATTCGCGTCCACCGCGAGGGCCATCGGCCCCATGCAGCGCTGGCAAATGACCTGCAACTGCGCATGCAATCGAACCTCAGCCGTCGCAAAACCCTGTTCACGGCCGAAGCGCAATTGTGTCTGCACTCGTCCGCCACCTGCCGAGAGCTCGGGCGGAAGGCCCGGCAGATCAGTCATCGGCAGATCAAAATCAAACGCCGCTCTCGTCTCCGCCAGCTTTCTGACGTCGCGTAGCTTCAAGGCGCCGGCCGGCATGGGCCGCGTATAATAGATTCAGTGGTCAGGCAAGTCAAAACGTCTAAGAGTATCAAGCCTTTGAGTCACGAGCGCCTGTCTTATAACGCAGCTCGCAACCGGTGCTGATTCTGGCTTCCAGCTCGCGTTATCGGCGCGAGTTGTTGCAGCGCCTGGCTCTGCCCTTCCAGATCATCGCCCCGCTCGTGGATGAGTCGGCCATGCTTGTCGAGAGCCCGCAGGAGCGCGCGCAGCGCCTCGCCCTGGCGAAGGCGAGCGCCGTGAGCCAGCAGCGACCCGAAGCAACCGTCATTGGCAGCGATCAGGTGGCTTTGTGCAAGAGCACGATTCTGCACAAACCGGGCAACGCGCAGCGCTGCCGCGCGCAGTTGCAATTGCTCTCAGGCTCGACGGCGACCTTTCATACTGCCGTGGCCGTCATGCAGAGTGCACCGGCGCGTAGCGTTCGCTTCCTCGACACGACCGTCGTGCACTTTCGCGCGCTGAGCGGCGAGGAGATCGATCGCTATATCGCCGCCGAGCAGCCGTTCGATTGCGCCGGAGGCTTTCGCAGCGAATCGCTGGGCATCAGCTTGTTCGAACGGGTTGTGAGCACGGACCCAACCGCGCTGATCGGATTGCCACTGATCGCATTGGCGCGCGCCCTGCGCGAGCTCGGTTACGCGTTGCCCTAGGCTGCTGCGCCGCCAGGCGCGCCACGCTCCTTAGCGCTGGCGCTGGCGCGCTGGCCGCGCTGCTGATCGGGCTGACAGGCGCTGCAGCACCGCGCGCAGCGCCTCGGGCAGCGGCGCGCTGAAGCTTTGCTCCAGACCATCGGGCCAGACGAACGAGCAGCTGTGGGCGTGCAGGAACATGCGCTTCAAATCCAGAGCCTGCGCTGCGGCAATACTGGTCTCGGTGCCGTATTTTTGATCCCCGAGCACCGGATGGCCGCAGTGGGCCGCGTGCACGCGAATCTGATGCGTGCGCCCGGTATGAATGATTGCCTCGAGCAGCGAGGCGCTCGTGCCGTAGTGCTCGATGAGCTTGAATTCGGTCAGCGCGTTCTTGCCCTGGGCGTGCACCCTGACTGTGCGCTCGCCGCCGACGCGCGCGTCGGTGCGCAGCGGCGCATCGATGCGCTTGTGACCGAGGGTCCAGCGCCCGGCGAGCAGCGTCAGGTAGCCCTTCTGCACCGCCCCCTCGCGCAATAGCGCGTGCAATGCGCGCAGCGCCGAGTGGCGCCGCGTGACTAGCAAACATCCGCTCGTATCGCGATCCAGACGGTGCGCAAGCTCAAGGGTTTCTCCGGGCCGTGAGGCGCGCAAGGCTTCGATCACGCCAAAGGACAGGCCGCTGCCGCCATGCACGGCGATGCCGCCAGGCTTGTCGAGCACCAGCAGGCGCTGATCCTCATGAATGATCGCGCGCTCGATCGTCTGCATCAGCGTGCCCGGCACACGCCGCGGGGCATCCGGCACGCTCTCACGTACGGGAGGCACACGCACCGAATCGCCTAGCGCAAGACGCTGCTCGGGTCCCGCACGCCGACCGTTCACGCGCACTTCACCGCGCCGGATCAGCCGGAATATTCGACTGCGCGGTACGCCCTGAAGCAGCTGAGCAAGCAGTTTGTCGAGTCGCAGGCCCTGCAGCTCGGAGTCGATCTGCACATGCCGGACAAAGGACTTACCCGGCATGACAGCTCTGGCTTCGGTCTCGGACAAATTGTTCTCCCTTGGCCTGCCGAGAGCTTAAGTGTTTGTTTCCAGTGGCGCCTCGGTCTATACTTGCCGGGTGGTCCTGGAGTCAAACAGTCCCTCTCAAGGGAATCGGCTCACGTTCCACGACAGCAAGACTGCGGCCCTGGCGCCGCATGGTAGTTGGTCCTCGATATCGAGGCCATCGCGCATGAGTCGGCCGATCCAACCCGCGCTCGCCGCAGCAGCTCCTCCGAAAGTTCGAGCCCGCGAGCGCGCCGGTCAGTGGTCGAGCCCGCGAGCGCGCCGGTCAGTGGTCCTCAAGGGTTTCCGGCGCGCCGCCGAACAGGGCGGCCAAGGTCAATGTTCCTCAATGATACTGAGTCGATGACAACAACGACGCGCCAATCAATCTTCGAGCCATCCGCTGCCCAGAGCGGCTTCCTGAGCCTGCCCCCACACGTGCATGCTCCGGTGACCGCGGCCTCTCATTCATATCTGGCAGAGGCAAATGAAAAGAATGCTAGTCAACGCTACCCAGCAGGAAGAGCTGCGGGTGGCAATGGTTGATGGACAGAAACTCTATGACCTGAGCATCGAGATACCGTCACGAGAGCAAAAGAAATCCAATATCTATAAGGCCCGTATTTCCCGCGTTGAGCCGTCGCTCGAAGCGGCCTTCGTGGATTATGGATCGCCACGGCACGGCTTTCTGCCGCTCAAGGAAATATCCCGGGATTACTTTCGCACGACGCCGCAGGGCGGCCGCCTGAATATCCGTGAGCTCGTCCAGGAAGGCCAGGAAGTCATGGTTCAGGTCGAGAAGGAGGAGCGCGGCAATAAAGGCGCTGCGCTCACGACCTTCATCAGTCTGGCCGGTCGCTTCCTCGTACTCATGCCCAACAACCCGCGCGCCGGTGGGGTGTCGCGACGCATCGAGGGCGAGGAACGCGATCAGATGCGCGAGATCATGAGCCAGCTAGTCGTGCCCGAGACCATGGGCGCGATCGTGCGCACCGCCGGCGTCGGGCGCACAGCTCCCGAGCTGCAATGGGATCTGGATAACCTCAAGACCCAGTGGGAGGCGATTGAGGAGGCGGCCAAATCCCGCGCCGCGCCCTTTCTCGTGTATCAGGAGAGCGACGCGGTGACGCGCGCCCTGCGCGACTATCTGACCGACGACATCGGCGAGATCCTGGTCGACGATGAAGCGGCATTCCAGAAAGCGCAGGAGTACATGCAACGCTTCATGCCGGGCGACGCGCATCGCAAGCTCAAGTTCTACACCGATGATATTGCGCTGTTTACGCGCTACCAGATCGAAAGCCAGATCGAATCGGCCTACGCGCACAAGGTGCAGCTGCCCTCGGGCGGCAGCCTCGTGATCGATTACACCGAAGCGCTGGTGTCCATCGACATCAATTCCGCGCGCGCCACGCGCGGCGGGGATATCGAGACCACGGCCTTCAATACCAATCTCGAGGCCGCCGAGGAGATCGCCCGCCAGTTGCGTATTCGGGATATCGGCGGTCTGATCGTGATCGATTTCATCGATATGGAGTCGACCAAGAATCAGCGCGATGTCGAGGATCGGCTGCGCGATGCGATGAAAATGGATCGCGCGCGTATCCAGATCGGCCGGCTCTCGCGCTTCGGACTGCTCGAGATGTCACGCCAGCGTCTGCGACCGAGCCTCGGGGAATCCAGCCACCTGGTGTGTCCGCGTTGCAACGGTATCGGCAGCATCCGCAGCATAGAATCCATGGCGCTCTCGATCCTGCGCCTGATCGGCGAGGATGCGCGCAAGGACCGCACCATGCGCGTGATCGTGCAAGTGCCTGTGGACGTTGCGAGCTATCTGATTAATGAGAAGCGCGAGGCGCTGCGCAGCCTGGAGGACAAGGGG
>JBEKUL010000040.1:0-24049 GCA_049515055.1 Steroidobacteraceae bacterium
TACTCTGGCAGCCGACCGGATCGTTCAAGCTGGTGCTGAACAACTACGGCGTCGGGGAAGATAACCTGCAGAATTATCCACCCGGCGAACTCATTAACGGAGTGCCGGTTAATTTTGCCAAAACGAGCCGCTTTCACACCGACGACAGCATCGAGGTGAAATATTACGACAATCACAACAACGGCAATGGCATCTCCAAGATGGCGTTCACCTTCACGGCGGATGCGGGCTGCCAGTACGGCGGCGGCATCACCTGCACGCACGGGGTCAATAAAAGCAATTTTCTCGGCGCCATGGCCTACAACCGCTGGTGGTTCCACCACGATCTCTATGCGATCACGCTCGGTGGTGGCTTTATGAATAATCCCGGCCGCTATCTGACGCTGCTGCCGCCGATCAATGGCGCGAGCGCATCCACGGGCACGCCGTACTTCACGGAGAATCCAGGGCAGGGAGCCTTCATGTACGACGGCACCCTAAACTTTCAGTATATGCCCAAAGACTGGATCACCTGGTGGTCGGAAGTGGGCTACCGCCATTCGAACATACCCTACTTCGCGGGCACCGGCGGCGTTACACCCCCGTATGGTAACAACGGCTCGCCTGCAGACTACACCTGCAATTCGGGCGCCTCATCCGGCACTAATGTCTTGGCGCAAGCGACTGCTACGTGCGGCGCCGGCGGCAACGGTGGCGTCTGGTTCCCGGATCTTCGCGACGAGGAGTTCAAGATATCGTTTGGCGTCATGGTCAAGTTCTAGCAACCGTGGCAACCGTACGCGCCTGACGTTGGACGCGTACGGCACCAAAACTGTCTTGGCTCGCCTCGTCGTTTGCGGGCCGTTGCCTATGATATTTGACACAGGCGCCGAGGACACTTTAAGCGCCGGAAGCCGCTGCATCACCTTTACGGGGTCGAGTGCGACCAGCAAAAGTGTCATGCAAGCCGCGGCGCAGTCGAACCTCAAACGCGTCTCGCTTCAATGCGGGGCAAGTCCCCCAACATAGTGATAGCGACTTCGACGATCTTGATCGCGTGACGAGCGTCGCCGCCTACGCGATCTTCTTCAGCCAGGGCGAGAAGTGCTCGGCCGGCTCGCAGCTATTGGTACATCTCGAGATCTCGGCCGGTAACGACATCAGTCCATTCGCCGAGCATTTCCGGCAATTCACATCGGCGGCCTGCGTGATCTACACCACGATCTCCAGCAGCGACGCGTTCTATCCCTGCATGAACTGGTAGAACTAGGGCGCCGCCATACTGGCCGCGGAGTTGCCGCCGCCGGAGTACAACATCGGCGCGCGGTCGGGTGCGCAATGCGCCAACACGGCTCAGATCTATTGCACCTCGCACGAATGCTCCATCATCAACTACCCGAACTACAAGCACGATGCGCACGACGTCTGGACCTGGCGCACGGACTACTTCGCGGATTGAACCGGCCAGCGCCGGTACCACCTGCGCCCTGCCCGACGGCGGCACGCTGGAGAACACCGGTGGCAAGCGCAACCAGGCGATGCTCGCGGCGGATGCGAATTTCCACTTCTGAAGCTCGCTGGGCCTGTGAGGAATCACAGCGCACTGAGATAAATCACAGTTTCACGTTGAGGTGGCCGGGCTCACAATGCCAATCCTGCCCAGCACTGACCGGGTATCCACGCGGCTCGGCGACGCGGCGCCAACCGAAGCGATCGCAACGACCATGTTAGGATCAACAACAGGCGCTGAAACGGGCCAGATTCATTGCAGCATGGTCGCTCCAGCCAAAAAAATACTGTGCATTGAGGATGATCCGGAAACAGCCGTTCTGATCGCTGAGGACCTGCGCGATCGAGGCTACGTCGTGACCATCGCGCTGGATGGGCATTCCGGCTATCGCGCGATTCTCAAGATGGGAGTGGATCTGGTGCTGTGCGACATCAACATGCCTGGCATGACCGGGTTCGAAGTGCTTGAAAGCCTGACGGCGCTGACCCCAAAGTTCGAAGCCGTACCGTTCATATTCATGACGGCGCTGGCGGACCGCGATACCGAGCTCAAGGGGCGTCGTCTTGGAGCCGATGATTACGTCACCAAGCCCATCGATTTCGAGATGCTCGCCACCATCATCGAGGCGCGCCTGAGCCGACTTGCGCGCGATCAGGTCTGGTCGCGCGATGTGGCGCTCAATGAGCGCGAAACGGAGAGCCTGACTTGGTCAGCGCGGGGCAAGACATCCAGCGAGATCGCGACGATCCTGGGGCTGGCCAAGCGCACCGTGGATTTTCATATCGAAAACGCCTGTAGGAAGCTCAACGTCTCGACTCGCACGGAAGCCGTCGTGAAGGCTGTGTCCGGTCGACTTATTCAGCCTTGAGTGCCCGTATGGATTGTGCCAGCACTACCGGATCCGAACGCGTCGCAGAGACGCCAAAGCCCGATACCGGCGCGGCGGCGCGCCCCGTGCATTCGCTGCAATCGCACTCGATTCGTGCGCGCCTATACGCGGTGTTCGCGACACTACTGTTGCTGGTACTCGGACTCGGCGTCCTTGGAGTCGCGCGCCTGGCCGATGTCAACCGCGTGTCCGAAGTCATCCGCAATCACTGGCTGCAGGCCACACGCATTCTCGGTGATGTCAGTAACTATATGTCGGACTATCGCACGGCGGAGGGCAGCGACCTGCTGTCCACGACGCCGCTGGAGCTGGCCGCGAGTGACAAGGAGATCTTGTCGCTGGGCGAGACCGTCGAGCGCAGCGAGCGCGCCTACGAGGCCGTGCCGCACGGGCCCGCTGAGAGCATGCTCTACGCGCAGTTCGCCGAGCAATGGCGTGACTATCAGAGCATCGCCGCGCAGGTGCTGGAGCTCGCTCGCGCGGGCCGCACCCGAGAAGGTGTCATCCTCTATATGAGCACGTCGCGTCGCGCGTTCGACGTCGCCAGCGACACACTGGCCCGACTGACTGATGAGACGGTCGCCGAGGCGGCACAGGCGAGCGCCAGTGCAGCGGCGACATACCGGCACGCGCGCGGACTGATTGTCTCTGCGATGTCAGCCGCCGTGTTGCTGCTGATCGGAGTCATCATCTATATCACTCGCTCGATACTCAATCCGCTACTCGAGCTGGCCCATCGCATGCGCGCACTGGCCCAGCACGATACCGACGTCCTGATACCCAGCGCACAGCGTGCTGATGAAATGGGCGAGATGGCGCGCTCCGTGGTCGTATTTCGCGATAATGCAGTGGCGCTCATGAACAGCCAGCGTCGATTGATCGAGCAAGCCGCGACGTTGGAAGAAGCGCTCGAGAATGAGCAGCGACTTACGGCGCAGCAGCGTAATTTCGTCTCCATGACCTCGCACGAGTTTCGCACGCCCTTGACCATCATCGACGGTCACGCGCAACGGCTCATTAAATTGAGTGAGCGGCTCGAGCCGGCAGAGATCGCAGACCGAGGCGCTCGCATACGCAGCGCTGTGCAACGTATGACCAATATCATGGACAGCCTGCTCGGGGCGACGCTCCTTCTGGATGGGCAGGCGGTGTTTCACCCGACCGGGTTGGAGCCCGCGGCGCTATTGCGCGACGCGTGCCAGACACACCGCGAGGCTAATCGCGGCGTCAACATCTCGGAGCATTTCGAGGACCTGCCGCCAACCATCCATGGCGATCCGAAATTACTGTTTCATGCCTTCAGCAATCTGATCTCCAATGCGATCAAATACTCTGCACCCGGCAGTCCGATCGAGGTCGATGCCAGGCAGGAAAAGGACGAGCTCATCGTGCAGGTTCGCGATCACGGGATAGGCATTCCCGCACGAGATCGCCAGCGACTCTTTCAGCGCTATTTTCGCGGTACCAATGCGAGCGGAATCGCGGGCACGGGTGTCGGCCTGCACCTGGTCGCCATTGTCGTCTCACTGCATCAGGGCGAGGTGATCGCGGAGAGCCTCGAAGGGGTCGGATCGACGTTCGTCGTGCGCTTACCGCTGCGTGCACCGGCGCTCAACGCACAGCCGAGTTCGACTCGCGATGTGGCCTGATAACTAGCGTGCAGCGATGAGATTGCGGGCCGCGCCGCGCCGTCACGACCCACTCCAGATTAAAGCATTGAACCGCGGAGGGATCCGTAGATGACGGAGAGCAGCAATCCGGGCAAAACCCCTGGCCGGACAATGGCCTGGTCGACGCAGCGGCAGCTCGCGGTACTATGCATCGCTACATTAGGCGTGGCCGCAATGGCGCTGCTCTTCTGGCTTGCCGGGCATTTTGGGCGCAGCAACGCTGCCGAGGCTCCGCCGCCGCCACCCGGTACGTTCATAGCCACGCCGCAGCAGCTCAAGACTCTGACCATCGAGCCGGTGGCCATGCGCCAGTTCGTCAGCGAAGAGCGGACCGAAGGCAAGATCGCGGTCAATGGCGAGCGCGAAACTCCCGTGTTCTCGCCCTATTCCGGCCGCATCATCAAGGTCATAGCGAACCTCGGTGACGTCGTGAAGCAGGGCCAGCCGCTCGCGACCATCGAGGCATCCGAGTTTTCTCAGGCGCAGAACGATCTGCGCACCGCCCTCGCGCAGGTCAAGCTGACGCGCACCTCAGAAGCGCGCAAGCACGCGCTCTACGACATCAAGGGTGGCTCCCTGGCCGATTGGCAACAGGCGCAGGCGGATCTTGCCGCAGCGGAGGCCACTTTCAGCTCGGTGCGCAGTCGGTTGCGCATTCTCGGTTACTCCGAGACACAGATCGACCAGCTGTTGACGGCTGAGCACTTTGATCCGACTGCAAACGTTTTGGCGCCGATCGACGGCATCATCGTCGACCGTCAGGTCGGACCGGGTCAGTTCGCGCAATCGGGCGCCTCGACACCGATCTTTACGATTGCCGATCTGTCGAGCGTGTGGCTGATAGCCAATGTGCGCGAGGCCGACGCCGCGCGCGTACACACCGGTCAGTCTGTGGAAGTGCGTGTGCTCGCATATCCGGATCGCGTTTTCAGTGCGCGCGTTGTCTACGTCGCACCGATTATCGATCCCAATACGCATCGGCTTACCGTGCGGGCGGTTATTGACAACGCGGGCGGCGCTCTGAAGCCAGAAATGTTTGCCACATTCCGCATTCTGACCAGCGCGGACAGCCAATCGCCGGGGGTGCCGCAGAGTGCCATAGTCTACGAGGGCGAGACGGCCCACGTATGGGTCGTGCGGGCCGACAACCAGATCGTGATCAGACCCATTCGCGTAGGCCGCACCAGTGACGGCTTCGTCGAGGTCCTCGAGGGCCTGCGGGTCGGCGAGCGCGTGGTCACTCAGGGCAGCCTGTTTATTGACCGAGCCGTAGCCGGGAGCTGAGCTTGAATGCTCTGGTCACATTTGCACTGCGCCAGCGCGTGCTGGTGGTCATCCTGCTGGTGCTGGCCCTCGCGGGTGGCGTCGCCGCCTTCCTGTCACTCAACATCGAGGCGTATCCGGACCCGGTGCCGCCGCTCGTGGACGTGGTGACACAAAACGCCGGCCAATCCGCGGAGGAGATCGAGCGCTACATCACCATTCCGATCGAAGTGCAGATGGCCGGCATACCCAATGTGAATGCCATCCGCACTATTTCGCTGTTCGGCCTGTCGGACGTCAAGATCCAATTCACCTACGATTTTACCTACCAGCAGGCCGAGCAGTGGGTCATCAATCGTCTCTCACAGCTTTCGGGCCTGCCGAACGGGGCTCAGCCATCGGTATCGCCCACCAGTCCGATCGGGGAGATTTTCCGTTACCGCGTGGTCGGACCCCCCAACTACTCGGTCGCTGACCTCAAGACCATTGAGGACTGGATGCTGGAACGGCGCTTCAAGGCGGTGCCCGGCGTCATCGACGTCACCGGCTGGGGCGGCAAGACCAAGACCTACGAGGTCACGCTCGACCAGCGACGCCTGGTCGATTATGGGCTGGCGATACCGCAGGTCCTGCAGGCACTGTCGAACGCTGACATCAACGTCGGCGGCCAGACCGTAAACATCGGACCACAGGCCGTCGTGGTGCGCGGCGTCGGCCTGATCAGCTCTATCGAAGGCATTCAGCACACGGTGATCGCCAACGTCAACGGCGCACCGATCTTTATCAGCGACGTCGCCGATGTGCACATCGAGCACCTGCCACGGCTCGGCATAGCCGGCAACGATGCGGACAACGATATCGTGCAGGGCATCGTACTCATGCGCCGCGGGGCGCAAAGCGTTACGACCATCAAGCGCGTCGAAGCGGAGGTCGCGAAAATCAACAGCACCGGCGTGCTACCGCCCGGTATACACATCGAACGCATCTATGACCGCAGCGACCTGATCGCCATCACCACAAAAACCGTGTTGCACAACATGATCGAGGGCGTGCTGCTGATCTTTCTGCTGCAGTGGGCCTTCCTCGGCAACCTGCGCAGCGCCTTCATCGTAGGCTTGACGATCCCTTTTGCGCTGTCTTTTGCGATCGGCCTCATGGTCATACGCGGGGATTCGGCCAATCTGCTGTCGGTCGGTGCGATTGATTTCGGCCTGATTGTGGACGCCACTGTGATCATGGTCGAGAATATCTATCGCCATCTGGCGCAGGGAGCTGCGCGCCAGGGCAGCGGCGTGACGATTCTGCATACCATGCGTGCGCCCAGCGGCTTTCGCGGTAAATTTGCCTTGATCTCCATTGCCGCAACCGAGGTTAACCGTTCCATTTTTTTCGCCGCGACGATCATCATTGCCGGCTTCGTGCCGCTATTCACGCTCTCTGGAATCGAGGGACACATCTTTGGGCCGATGGCGAAGACCTACGGCTACGCGATCGCCGGTGGACTACTCGCGACATTTACGATCGCTCCGGCATTGTGTGCGCTGATTCTGCCGAAAAAGGTCAAGGAGACTGAAACCGCACTGATACGAGTGCTGCGCAGACTCTATGACCCGGCGATCGAGTTCGCGCTCGCCAATCGCATTGTCACGCTCGGCGGCTCAACGCTGATCATTATCCTCGCCGTCCTGGCGACACGTACATTGGGACTGGAGTTTCTGCCCAAGCTTGAAGAGGGCAATTTCTGGATTCGGGCAACAATGCCCACCTCGATCTCGATCGAGGAAGGCAATGGCTATGTCAATGCCATGCGCGCTCTGATCGGATCGTATCCCGAGGTACAGACCGTCGTGTCCCAGCACGGACGGCCCGACGATGGCACTGATGCGACCGGATTCTTCAATGCCGAATTCTTTGTTCCATTGAAGCCCTTCGAGACCTGGCCGGCAGGGATCGACAAGGAAAAGCTGGCGGCGCAGATGACCGAGCAGCTCACCCAGAGATTCCCGGGGGTCGAGTTTAACTTCTCGCAATACATCGAGGACAATGTCGAAGAGGCTGCCTCGGGCGTCAAAGGCGAGAATTCCGTGAAGGTATATGGTAATGACCTCGAGACACTCGAGCGAACCGCCAATCAGATCGCGAAAGTGCTCGCAGAGGTACCAGGCATCACCGATCTGGCGGTGCTGCGCTCGCTGGGTCAGCCGACGATACGCATTGATGTGGATCGCCTGCGCGCGGCGCGCTATGGGCTCGCCCCCGGCGACGTCAATGCAGTCGTCCAGGCGGCAATCGGCGGGCAGTCTCCCGGCGATTTGTACGAGCCGGGCAGCGATCGGCACTTCCCCATCATCGTCCGACTCGCCCCGCCCTATCGCCAGAGTCTGGATGCGATCAAGCTCATACCGATAGCAGCGCCCAATCCCTCCGGCACGGGCACAATTCCGGTGACATTGGCGGATGTGGCCGATATCAACCTCACGTCCGGCGCTTCCTTCATCTATCGCGAACAACAGCAGCGTTACGTACCGATCAAGTTCAGTGTGCGCGGTCGCGCCCTTGGCACCGCAGTGCTGGAAGCGCAGCGTCGCGTGGAACAGGAGGTGACGCTGCCGGGCGGCTATCGCCTCGATTGGGTTGGCGAATTCGGCAATCTGCAGGAGGCACTGGGTCGTCTCGAATTCGTCGTGCCCATTGCGATCCTGCTCATCTGCATATTGTTATTTCTCAATTTCGGCCTCTTCAGCGACGTGCTGCTGGCGGTCAGCGTCATACCGATGGCACTTGTTGGGGGGCTTCTGGCGCTCTTCGTGACCGGTACAGCGTTCAGTGTTTCCGCGGCGATTGGCTTCGTGGCGCTGTTCGGCATTGCGGCGATGGATGGAATACTCGTGATCTCCTACTACAACCTGAGTCTCGAGTCCGGGGCGAACCGCTACGAGGCGATCCGCGCGACCTGCAGAACACAGTTCCGCCCCGTCATGATGACCTGCATCGTCGCCTGCGTAGGTTTGATTCCTGCGGCGCTTTCGCATGGCATTGGCTCACAGGTGCAGCGGCCGCTCGCGATGGTCGTGGTCGGTGGCATGCTGTTCGCACCGGTATTGATCCTTCTGGTGCTGCCGGTTCTGATCGATAAATTCTCGAGGCGTGCCAGCATCGTCACCGATGATTCGCGAGATCTGGCGCCGGAGGGCTCCTGATGCCAGCGGCTGCGAAGCGTTGGGCCACCGCCTGCAAAGTGCGGCGCCGGCGCCGAATATCCGGCATGCTCATTGCGCTCGTATCCGTGGGCGGCTGCGCCGTAGGTCCGAACTTCCACCGCCCGGCGCCGCCCCAGACCGACCGATATACGGCGCAGCCCATGCCTGTCGCGACTGCCGACACCGCGGCACAGCCGACAGCGTCCGCCGCGTCCGCTGCGGAGTCCATGGAGCAGAGTTTTGTCCTTGGCCAAAATCCGCAAACCGACTGGTGGCGTGGCTTTGGCTCGGACGCGATCAACGCACTGATCGAGGAGTCGCTGAAGGCGAATCCGACTGTGCAGGCCGCCGAAGCGACGCTGCATCAGGCCCGCGAGAACGTGGCGGCGCAGCGCGGCTTGTATTTCCCCACTGTGCAGGCGTCAGCCGGCGCCAGCAAAAACCGCGATGCAGTGCAGGTACTATCGCCAACCCTAGCCTCGGGTGCTGCCACGTACGCGCTTTATACGCCACAGCTGACCGTGGCGCTGGTACCGGATCTGTTTGGCGCTAATCGCCGGCAGATCGAATCGCTTCAGGCACTGGTTGACGTAAGCCGATACCAGTATGACGCGGCTTACCTGACCCTCATCACCAATGTACTGAGCGCGGCCATCCAGGAGGCCGGTTATCGCGCCCAAGTCGAAGCCACCGAGCAGGTTATTTCGCTCGAGCGCGAGTCTGTCGAAGTTGCTCGACGCGAACTGGATCTGGGCGCGATCGCTGAAGCAGACGTCCTTGCCCAGGATGCTGCACTTGCCTCGGCGCAGTCCACGTTGCCGCCTTTGCGCAAAAGCATGGATCAGCAGCACGACCTGCTCGCGGCGCTCACCGGACAGTTGCCCGGCGATGCGCCGATCAATTCCATTCAACTTGATGAGTTGACATTGCCGATCACGATCCCGGTCGGAGTGCCCTCGCAACTCGTGGCGCGACGGCCGGACGTGCGTGCCGCGGAGGCGCAGCTTCATTCCGCTACGGCGGCGGTCGGCGTCGCCATCGCCAATATGCTGCCCCAAATTACTCTGAGCGGCGCGATTGGCAACGTCGCCACCGACACCAGTCAGTTGTTCACGAAATTCACCGAGTTCTGGACCCTCGGCGCCTCGTTGAGCCAAACCTTGTTTCAGGGTGGCACGCTGTATCACCGCGAACAGGCCGCGCGCGCCGCGGTGGATGTCGCTGGCGCGCAATATCGCCAGGCGGTGCTCACGGCCTTTCAAAATGTGGCCGATACATTGCGCGCG
Source organism: Steroidobacteraceae bacterium (assembly GCA_049515055.1). Classification (GTDB taxonomy): domain Bacteria; phylum Pseudomonadota; class Gammaproteobacteria; order Steroidobacterales; family Steroidobacteraceae; genus FEN-1191. Next base: position 9,798 of record JBEKUL010000040.1, read on the forward strand.
CTGGCCGCCGATGGCGACGCAGTGCGTGCAGAGGATCGAGCCTATGCCACGTCCCAGGCAAGTCTGGCTATCGTGCGACAGCAATACGCTCTGGGCGCAGTCAGCTACCTGGCGCTGTTAAATGCCCAGCAGACCTATCAGCAGGCGGTCATTGGTCGCGCGCAGGCGCTTATGAATCGTTACGCGGACACCGCGGCGTTGTATCTGGCGCTCGGCGGCAGCGCGCCGGAACCGCACGGTTGAGCGCCGCCAGCCTGGAACCACTGCCCGAACAGCCAGCGTCTCTAGCCGTTCAGCCGCCGCAGTGCGGGCGCCGCCATCGGCACACTGAGCATCGTGCTGGCCAGTGCCATCAGCAGCAGTGCCGTGAACGTCGTGCTCGTGATGATGCCTTTGTCGAGCAGAACGCTCACGAAAACTATCATGATCAGCGCCTTGGTCTGCAGCAGCCAGCCGATCAATGCACCCTCGCCAGCCGGCCAGCGCAGGATCAGTCCGGCCAGCCGTACGCCGAGTAATTTGCCGCTGACCGCGGCGATCAGCAGCGCGGCGGCTGCCAGGAAAACACTGCTGCCGCCGAGGATCCAATTGGTCTTGAGGCCCGTGCTCAGAAAGTACACGGGCATCATGAGCAGCAGCACGTTCTGTCGCAGCATGTCGAGCCTCTTCTGATCGAACCAACCACTGTCCATGACAGCGCCGGACAGAAACGCACCGACCATGAAGTGCAGACCGGACCAGTCGGCGCCCAGAGCGCAAAGTGTCAGCCAGATCAGGCCAACGTACCAGCGATCGCGCTCCGGCAGGCGCAGCATGAGTGAGCGAAAGGGCCAGCTGGCGAGCGCCAATGCCAGCAGGAAGCCGGCTTGTCTGCCGACGCGCTGCCAGTCCATGAGGATCAGCGCGAGTACGGCCCAGATCATGACATCGTCGATGCTGGCGTAGCGCATGATGCGCTGTCCGATAGGCTTGCGCAGAATCTCGAGCTTTTCCATGAGCAGGATCAGCACCGGTAGCGCTGTTACCGCACATGCCATGCCGATACCGAGCACGAACTGCCAGCGGGCCGCCGTCGGACCGATCCAGCCCTGCAAACCTGCAAGCTCAGCGGCAACAACGCAGCCGAACAGTAGCGGCGTACTCAGTGCCAGCGCCGCGGTAATCCCGCTATCGCGCCGATGTGTCCAGACGCCCTGAAGGTCGAGCTCGATACCCGCGATCCAGACAAAGATCATGACCGCCCAGGAAGCAATCCCGTTCAGCGATTGCACGACGGATGGATTAAAGATGAAGGCGTAATACTGCGGGTACAGCGCACCGAGCAGCCCAGGACCGAAAAGTATCCCCGTGATGACCTGCACTACGACCAACGGCGCGTAGTAGTCGGTCCTGCCCAGTCGCCAGATCAGGTACGGGACCAGGAAAATGATTCCCATCGCGACCAGGAAGAGCTCAGAAGTACTCATTGACACTCCTGCTGCGCCGCGCCAATTCCCACCGTGTCACTCACGTCGCACTTCATAAGTTACATTAACTTATCGGACTATCTACACGGGCGCAGTCATCGCACTGTCATGCCAGACCGGCAGACTGCGGACAGTTGTGGCAGCACAGGAACCGCAGCATGAGCGGTACGTCGCGTCCGATCATCCACGTGCGCAGCGCCTTCATATCCGATATCCACCTCGGCTCGCGCGAATGCCGCGCCGAGCTGGTGCTGGAGTTCCTGCGTCGCGTCCAGATGGAGCAACTGTTTCTGGTCGGCGACATCGTCGACGTCTGGAGCCTGCGCCGCAGCTTCTATTGGCCGCAGATCCACAACGACGTATTGCGCACTATTCTAGGCAAGACCAAGCACGGCACGCGCGTCATTTACGTTCCGGGCAACCACGACGAGCAGATGCGTGAGATCTGCGGCACTTTGTTCGGGAACCTCGAAATCCACCGCGAATACGTGCACACGACGCTGCGCGAGCAGAAGTTGCTCATCATGCACGGCGACGAATTCGACGGCGCCGTGCAGTGCAGCCGCTGGCTCACGGCCTTGGGCTCCGGGCTCTATGACGTGACGCTCGGGGCCAATCGCCTCGTCAATGCCTTTCGGCGCCGCTTCGGCTACCCCTACTGGTCGCTCGCCGGCTATCTGAAGAGCCGGGTCGGCAATGCGATGAAATACGTGCACAGCTTCGAACAGGCGGCCGCGCAGGCGGCGCGCCGTCGTGGGCTCGATGGCATCGTCTGCGGCCACATTCATCGACCGGAGATAACCGAGCTCGACGGTATCCTTTACTGCAACACCGGCGACTGGGTCGAAAGCTGCTCTGCGCTGATCGAGGATCGCAGCGGCGAGCTCGAGCTGTGGCATTGGAACGATGCCGGCAGTGCGTTGCGAGCAGCGCCGAAGCCCGCCGTCAAAGCCCTCCCGCGCGCGGCCTGAGCTCAATCTCGCGCCTGGAGACTCAACGATTGAGCGCCGTCATCATCTGGGGCGGATAGCGATCCCCGGCCGCAACGTTGAGCGGGAACTGTGCATCGAGCGCGGACAACTGCGCGGGCGTCAGCTTGATCTGCAGCGCGCCAATGTTTTCCTCCAGGTACTTGCGCCGCTTGGTCCCGGGTATCGGCACGATGTCATCGCCCTGCGCCATTACCCAGGCGAGCGCGAGCTGACTCGGGGTGCAGCCGATCTGCGCCGCCATCGATTTGACCTTGTCGACCAGCGCAAGATTGCGCGCGAAATTCTCGCCCTGAAAGCGCGGACTCGTGCGCCGATAATCATCGGCGGCAAAATCCTCGGCGCGCCTGATCGTGCCGGTCAGAAAGCCCCGGCCGAGCGGGCTGTAGGGTACAAAGCCAATCCCAAGGCGGCGGCACGCTGCCAACACCTGCGCCTCGGGTTCGCGTGACCATAATGAATATTCGCTCTGCAGCGCCGTGATCGGGTGCACCCGCTGTGCGCGCTCGAGCGTAGCGGCCGATACTTCGGACAGGCCGATAAAGCGTGCTTTGCCCGCGCGCACGAGCTCAGCGAGCGCACCGACCGAGTCCTCGACCGCAACTGCCGCATCCACGCGGTGCAGGTAGTACAGATCGATTGTTGTCACGCCCAGGCGTTGCAGGCTGCCTTCGATCGCGCTGCGTATATAGTCGGGACGCCCGCAGAAGCCGCGCACCGAAGGGTTCTTCGGATCGCGCACGATGCCGCACTTGGTGGCGAGAAACACCGAGCTGCGGCGGCCCTTGATCGCGCGCCCGACGAGCTCCTCGTTGGTACGTGGACCATACGAGTCGGCCGTATCGAGCATCGTGATACCGAGCTCCAGGGCTCGGTGCAGGGTCGCGATCGATTCGGCCTCATCGCGCCCGGAATAGAACTCGCTCATCCCCATGCAACCGAGGCCCAGAGCGGAAACCTGCGGACCGTTTCGGCCCAGCTGTCGCATTTGCATTGGCGCCTCCTTCGATTGAAGGCGCAAGATTAGCACCGCGAACGCGGCGTCGGGATCAGCAGCCGCGACGCCTCAGGCGCGGGGGGCGACGACGCATCCCAATCGCGACGCTCAACGCCACGAGACTCCAGATGTCGAACGCCCCGCCGCCGCTGTGACCGCCGCCGCCGCTGCCCGAGCTGCTCGCTGCAGCCGTGACCGTGACAGATGCAGAGCCGGATTGGCTGGGTTGTGCCACCGAGACCGCCGTCACCATGACGGTGGCTGGCGAGGGCAGGCTCGCTGGCGCGGTGTAGACCCCCGAGCTCGAGACTGTACCGATGCTCGCATTTCCGCCGGTGACTGAATTGACCTGCCAGGTGACAGCGGTGTTGGCGCTGTAGAGGACCGTCGCGGCAAAGGCTTGCGTGCCGAGCACGGGCACCGTCGCAGCGGCTGGCGACACCGAGACCGATATCGGCGCTATCGTGACCGAAGCCGAGCCGGACTGCGTCGGGTCAGCCGCCGACACGGCCGTCACCGTGACCGTCGGGGACGAAGGAATCACAGCCGGCGCCGTATACAGCCCCGCACTCGATATCGTGCCGAAGGTCGGGTTGCCACCGGCAATGTTATTGACCAGCCAGCTCACGGCCGTGTTCTGGGTGTTGGTCACGGTAGCGGTAAAGCTCTGCGTATTGAGCACTGCCAGAGTTGCGCTCGAGGGCGTGACAGCAACCATCACGTGGACTACGGTCACAGCCGCCGAGGCCGAGACAAGCGGGTCCGCGACTGTCAGGGCCGAGACCGTTATCGTTCCAGACGGTATTTGCGCCGGCGCCGTATATAGTCCAGCGCTCGATATCGTGCCCACCGTCGCATTGCCACCGACGATCCCGTTGACCGTCCAGGTCACCGCGGTATTGGTGCTGTTGCTGACGGTGGCCGTGAATTGCTGCGTCCCCGTGCCGACCAGCACGCTCGCAGAAGTCGGCGTAATTCCCACGCTAACCGGCGATGTGATCGTCACGCCCGCGAAACCCGAAACGTTAGAGTTCGCATTCGAGACTGCGGTGACCGTAACGGTCTGTGAGCTCGGTACGTCCGCCGGCGCCGTGTAGAGTCCGGCCGCGGAGATCGTACCGGTCGTGGTATTGCCGCCGGCTACGCCGTTGACTTCCCAGGTGACCGCGCTACTGCCGAGGTTCACGATGTTCGCGGTGAATTGCTGCGTACCGCCCGCGGCCTGCACGCTGGGCCCGCTCGGCGCGACCGCGATGTAACTGGGCGCCGCTGGCACGATCGGCGTCAGACAAGGCGTGCTGCCGGCGCTCGCCGGCGCACTCGTGGTCGCAGCCGTGGAGCTGACGATGACAGCGGCCGTACCCGCATGGCCGGCATTGTCGGTCACCGTCAACTGCAGCGTATATGAGGCACCGCCGGATGGCGCGACGACCGTCACCGTATTCGAATTGACACCGGAGACGATAGTGCCGCTACCGCTCGTAACGACCCAGGAATATGAACTGATGGAATACATGCAGGCGGCTGCGCTGCCGGCCGCGCTGAACACGACGTTCTGGCCGGCCGTCACGCCACCGCTCGGCGGCGCGATGGCCACGATCGGCTGCAGCGCCGCATTGACCGCGGACAGCGCGTTGACCATGCCGGCGCCGCAGGTTGAGGTGGTGCAGTTGCATTCCGCGTCCTGCGAATAATCGCTGCTCGACGTCGGCAAGTGACACATCGGCACAGTGCTATCGCTCGACACGGGAAACGGCGCGATGGCGCTCGACTGAAGGCGTGCGATCAGCTGCGCCGGAGTCAGATTGGCATTCACGCTGAGCATGAGGCCGGCGATACCGGAGACGATCGGGGCTGAGAAGCTCGTGCCCAGATTGGTATTGGTCTGGTTGGTATAGGAATTGGCCCCAGGTGTGGTGAGCCCGAGGTTGTAGGTCGTGTCGATCGAGAACAGGCACGCCCCGCTCGTGTTGACGCAGTTGCCGGCCGGTGCGCCCAGCGTGACTTCGGGGCCCAGATTGCTGTAGCCCACCTTGGTACCGTCCTCGCGCAGTCCGGCAACCGCGACCACGCCGGAACAATTGCCGGGTGTTGCCACCGGGCCGCCACTGTTGCCGGCCGAGGCGACCACGAGCACACCCATCTGCGAGAGCTCGCTAATGATGGTCTGATAAGACTGCGGACAGGCGGTCTGCGGACAGGTCGTTTGCGAACAGCTCGCCGTCCCGCCCAGACTCATGTTCAGAATCCGGGCCGGATACGGATTGGTCGGAATACCGTTTTGCGCGATGCCCGCGGCCCAAAGCATCGCGGTCTCGATGTCCGAGTCGTCGCCGCCGCATTTGCCCAATGCGCGTGCCTGCAGCAGCCAGCCCGACCAGGTTGTGCCCGCAATACCGACATCATTGTTGGTGATCGCGCCCAGCACGCCGCTGACCCGTGTGCCATGCCAGGAACTGTTGCTGACCATGCAACTGCTGAACAGCGAGCTCTGCGTATCAGCCTGCGTGACCCAGTCGCCCGGATCCGAAGCATCGGCATTGGCTCCCTTGGCCTCATTGCCCACGGTCACATTGCTCACGAAGTCATAGCCCGGCAGCAATCGACCCGGATTGGTGTCGCCCGCACGCAGCAGATCCGGGTGATCGAAGCGCACGCCATCATCGATATCAGCGATGACCAGCCCGGCACTGCCGCTCGTAATGCTCCAGGCATCCACTGCGTCCACGGCGGCGGGCGTCGCTGCGGAAGCCGGCGTCGTGACGGGTGCCTGCAGGTACCACTGTCCTGTGGCGCCCGGCGTGGCGACAAACAAAGGATCATCGGGCATGCTCATCGGATGCCGGCGCTGATCGGCCTCCGCGTATTCCACCGCCGGGTCCGCCCGCAGGCGCGCGAGGCTGACCTCGAGCGGCTCAGAGCCGTTTTGTGGCGCGAGCTCGATCACGTGCAGACCGCCGAGGAGCCGTCGCGCGCTCCAGATCGTGACCTGCGTACGGCCGGCCAGATCGATCCATTCCGGTGACACGCTGCCCGCCGGTATCAGGCCGGAGGCATAGGGGCTAGCACCGCTGCGCAGTTTTACCAGGGCGCGATGCACGCTCGGCACTGCGCTGGAAGCAGCTGCGGGGCCCGGATAAGTCACCGCACTGACCGCGCCGCTGATGAATGCGCCGCAGCCGAGTGCTGCCAGCCAGAGGAGGATCGCAGCAAGGCGAGTCCCCAAAGTCTGCTCCTGTGGATTCAGGCCCTTCAAAACTCGCGGCAAGTTTAGCCGGTTGTCAGGGACTCAATGATCCTGCGACTGGCGACGTGCGTCTCGTTCTACGGACAAAAGCCGCGGATCAGCCTGCAACCGCGCGATCGCTGCAGTGCAATCCGGGTCGTTGTCGCCATCCGACAACACCAGCAGATACAACTTCGGTCCGATAGCACGAATGAGCCGCAATTCCACATGCGCCTGATGCGCCAGCGCCTGCAATGCGCGCTGATCCGACAGTGATTCCGTTCCCGGCGCCGGCAATACGATGATCTGCGCGTGGCAGGCACGGCCGTCGGCCGCAACGAGTGGCGCTGCGCCGAGCGCCGCGCAGGCAGCCAACGGCCGCCATGGGCTAATCAAATTCTGTCTCCAGCCCCGGCTCGCGCCAGTGCTCGAACATGCGCGCGATCTGCGTCTCGGTCGCCCGGCCGGCGGACAACGGTGGCAGAGCATCGGGTGCAAAGAAGGCCACCTCGCTGGTCTCCATGCTCGCTCGCGCCGCCCCGCCGGTGAGTTCGCAGATGAAGAACACCTTATATATAGAGTAAGGATGGGCGCGCCGGTGCCCCTGGCGCCGGTAGTCGTAGAGGGCGGCGAGCTTGACCGCGCGTGCCTCGAAACCCGATTCCTCGCGGATCTCGCGCTCGACGCATTCCCGGGCGGATTGGTTTACGTCGGCCCAGCCCCCCGGCAATGTCCAGCCGCCGTCGCTGATCTCGCGCACCAGCAGGATCCGTTGGTCACGAAACGCCGCACCGCGCACGTCGACCTTCGGGGTCGGGTAGCCCAGGTCCTGCTCGAAGAGCTCGCGAATGGGCTCGATGGCACTGCCTGAGCCGTGCGCGAGCACCGCCAGGGCAATCTCACGCAGACGCCGATAGCGCTCCAGATCGTAGGGATCGCTCGCGAAGGTCAGCCCGGTCTGCGCGATCGCCTGCACTTCGCGCACCCAGGGCAGCCACGGGGGTTCGTCCATCCAGCTCCTTTGTCGAAAATCGACTGATGATGGGCTGGCGCTTCAGCCATATGCGGCTGTAGAGTCAAGCGCACAGAGTACTGGGGACAATACAAAGGAGTGGGGTGATGAAGCAAACCGGCTCAGCAATCTGGCGCGGCGATCTCAAGAGTGGCATGGGCGCGCTCTCAACTCACAGCGGAGCCCTGCACGAGACTCCATACGGTTTTGCCATGCGTTTCGAGGGCGCCAAAGGCACCAATCCCGAAGAGCTCATCGCCGCCGCCCACGCCGGCTGCTTCACGATGGCTTTGACGGCGAATCTCGGCAAGGCCGGTTTCACGCCCAAGCGCCTGGCAACCTCGGCCACGGTCACCCTCGAGCAGGTCGCCGGCAACTGGACCATCACGACGGTGCATCTGGAGAACGAGGCCTGGGTGCCTGGTATTACGGCCGAGAAATTCCAGCAGATCGCCGACGATACCAAGATCAATTGCCCGGTATCGCGCGTATTGCGCGCGCAGATCTCACTGCACGCCAAATTGGAGAGCAGCCTAGCGGCTTGAGGCTCGCGCGGCGCCGCTTATTTCAAGCGCGCGGCGGGATGGTGGTGGTGGTGATGATGGTGATGATGGTGTCGGGTCTTCGCCGACGCGATCATCGGGACCAGGGCCAGTGTCGCGGCCAGTACGGCCAGAACAGCAACTTTCGACTTCATTCGTCTTCCCTTAAAAGTAGTAAGGCACTGCCCGTCAGGCACAGCCGCGATCATAGCGCACGCCGCCTGCGGGACCGGGGAGATTATTCCAGCGTGATTTGTGACATTCAACCGCGTGAAACGCGGCGTTTACGTCTATAGACGCAGGCCCTGTGCGTGCCCCTCTTGCGTCCGCGAAACGTACCACTCGTAGGTACTCGTCAGTCCCGCCTCGAGCGTGATCGTGGGACGCCAGCCGAGCGCCGTCAGACGCGAGGTATCCAATAGTTTGCGTGGCGTACCATCGGGCTTGGAGGGATCAAACTGCAATGCTCCGCGATAGCCCACGACGTTGGCCACCATGCGCGCGAGTTCACCGATGCTGACATCCTCGCCCCAGCCCACATTGATCGGGCCCTCGCCCTCGTAGTGCTGCATCAGATAAACACACGCATCCGCCAGATCATCGACGTGCAGGAATTCACGGCGAGGTGTGCCGGTACCCCAGACTGCCACGCTCGGCACGCCTTGCAGTCTCGCCTCGTGACACTTGCGGATCAGCGCCGGCAATACGTGTGAGCCCTTCAGATCGAAGTTATCGCCCGGGCCGTACAGATTGGTGGGCATGGCACAGATGGCGTTAAAACCGTATTCGCGCCGATAGGCCTGGCACAATTTCAGGCCCGCAATCTTGGCAATCGCGTACCACTCGTTGGTCGGCTCGAGCGGTCCGGTCAGCAGGCACTCCTCGCGCATAGGCTGCGGCGCGAGCTGCGGATAGATGCAGCTTGATCCCAGGAACAAGAGCTTGCGCGTGCCATGGCGATACGCCGCGTCGATCACGTGGGTTTGAATCAGTAGATTGTCGCGCAGGAATTGCACCGGCTGACTGCGATTGGCCTCTATGCCGCCAACCTTGGCAGCCGCGAGGTAGACGAGCTCAGGCCGATGCCTGGCAAAAAACGCCTCGACCGCCGGGGCCGAGGTCAGATCCAGATCAGCGCGAGAGCTCAGCAGCAGATTGTTTGCTCCGGCCGCGCGCAGCCGCCGCACCAGGGCCGAGCCTACCAGGCCATTGTGTCCCGCGACGTATATAAAGGAGTCGGACACGGACCCTATTCCCGGTACTGGTAGGTCTTGAAGCCCTCGCGCGCCATGACCGCATCGCGCCGCGCCAGCTCAAGATCTTCCTTGACCATCTCGGCGATCAGCGTCTGGAAGTCCGTCTCCGGCTTCCAGCCCAGTTTGTGCAGTGCCTTGCTGGCATCGCCAAGCAGGGTCTCGACTTCGGTTGGACGAAAATAGCGTGCATCGATCTTGACGATCGTGCGCCCGCTCTTGGCATCGATACCGCGCTCCTCGATGCCGTCGCCCGTCCACTCCAGGCGCATGTCGAGCAACTGCGCGGCCCGCTCAGCGAATTCGCGCACCGAGTGCTGCTCGCCGGTCGCGATCACGAAGTCCTCGGCCTGCGGCTGCTGCAGCATGAGCCATTGCGCGCGCACGTAGTCACGCGCATGACCCCAATCCCGCAACGAATCCAGATTGCCCAGAAACAAACACTCTTCGAGGCCCTCGCTGATGCGCGCAAGTCCGCGCGTTATCTTACGGGTGACGAAGGTCTCGCCGCGAACCGGGGATTCGTGATTGAACAGGATCCCGTTGCAGGCGTACATCCCATAGGCTTCGCGGTAATTGACCGTGATCCAGTAGGCGTAGACCTTCGCCGCACCATAGGGGGAGCGCGGATAGAACGGCGTGGTTTCGCGCTGCGGGACTTCCTGGACTTTGCCGAACATCTCGGAAGTCGAGGCCTGATAGAAGCGCGTGCGCTCGCCCAATCCAAGAATCCGGATCGCCTCGAGTACGCGCAACGTCCCGAGCGCATCGGAATTCGCCGTGTATTCCGGCGTCTCAAACGACACGCCGACATGACTCTGTGCGGCGAGGTTGTAGATCTCGTCCGGCTGCACCTGCTGGATGATGCGGATCAGATTGGTTGCATCGGTCAGATCACCGTAGTGCAGGTGCAGGCGCACGCCGCGCGCATGCGGGTCCTGGTACAGATGATCGATGCGGTCGGTGTTGAACGATGAGGCGCGGCGCTTGATGCCGTGGACTTCATAGCCCTTGTCGAGCAATAACTCGGCAAGATAGGCACCATCCTGTCCGGTGATGCCGGTGATCAAGGCTCGCTGCATGCACTGGGCTCGTGGCGATTAATTCGCCAGCCTAGCGCGCCGTCGGGACCGCTGCAATATTGCGCTCGCAATGAGCATAATCGGCCTGCATTCCAAGCCGCCTCAGCCTGCAGCGTGTCAGCGGATTGTTGCTGCAAGTCCCGGCTGCGCGTGTGCCGCCTGCGCAGGTGTTGCTTTTGCCTGCCGGGGCGCCAACTCCCCCACGACCGCCGCCGACGCATCAAGCTGCAGCACCATGCTCGCGCGCAATCCGGGCCAATTGTCCTCGAACAGCAGCGAGCTGCCATGCAATCGCGCCACAGCTTCCACGAGACTCAACCCCAGCCCGACGCCCGGGGTGCCGCGGCTGCGATCGCCGCGATAGAAGCGCTCGATGACCTTGGGTTTCTCGACATCCGGGATGCCCGGTCCACTGTCGGCGACGCTCACCAGCACTGACTGGTTCGCGGCCCGACGCACTTCAACCTGGATGCGGCCGCCATCGGGCGTGTACTTCAGCGCGTTGTCGATCAGATTACCGAGCGCCTGCGCGAGCAATACCGGATCGCCCCGGATTGGCGCGGGCCCGTCGCTCACGAGGCTGAGCGTGCGGCCCTTGATTTCCGCGGCGGGCAGGTAGAACTCAACCGCATCGGCGGCAACAACAGCGAGGTCCACGGGCACGAAGCCCGAACGGCGCAGACCGCTGTCGATCTCCGCGAGGCGCAGCAGCGCATTGAACAGGCGGATCACGCGATCCACATCCGCGACGGCCACCTCGAGCTCGGCAAAGGTTGTCTCGGGCGAGGGTCTGGTTAGCGAGAGCTCCTCGAGTCGAGAGCGCAGTTCGGCGAGCGGCGTGCGCAGATCGTGCGCGATGGAATTGGACACGTTGCGCACACCGTGAATGAGCTGCTCGATCTGATCGAGCATGCCATTGAGAGTCTGCGAGAGGGTGTTGAGCTCATCGCCACCGGGCTGGGTCGGCAGGCGCCGACTCAGATCGCCCTGGATTATCGCCGATACGGTCTGGCGTATGCCATGGATGCGCCCGAGCAGCGCACGCCGGATCAAAAATCCGCCGAGCGCACCGACGATCGACAGGAAGCCCACCGCGCTCGCAAGCGCGTACCAGAAACGGTGCTCGAGCGGTGCGAATCGCGCGAGATCACGTCCCACCAGCAGGTTGTAGCCTCCAGGCAGATCCACGCGAACGAACACGCCACTCGTGGTGCGGCCGTTCACAGTGACGTCGAACGTATGTACGCCTGGTCCGGCCGGCACATCCTGCGGCCAGGCCTTCAGGTTTCCAGCCAGCGGCTGGTAGTCCTCGTCCGTCAGCAGCAGAAATCGCTCACCAACGATCTGCGCCTGGACGCGCCGCGTGATGTAGGCGGTCAGTCCGCTCGCGCCCTCGCGCCGAAACACATCGCTCAGGCGCTGTGCGTCGGCCTGCAGGATCTCGACGCGCCCATCCTTGATCGTAACGCGCCAGGCGTACCAGAGCGGCGTGGCAAATAACGCCAGCGCCGCCAGGCCCAGCAGAATATAGGCGAGCGCGAGATTGGTGGCTGAGGAGCGCAAATCTTAGTCCTGCGCGGTCATGGTGTAACCGGCGTTGCGCACGGTGCGCAGCAATGGGCGCTCGAAATCGGCATCAATCTTCTGTCGCAGTTTGCTGATGTGCACGTCCACCACATTGGTCTGTGGATCGAAGTGATAGTCCCAGACGTTCTCCAGCAGCATCGTGCGCGTGACCACCTGGTTGGCGTGCCGCATCAGGTACTCGAGCAGCTTGAATTCGCGCGGCTGCAGCACGATGCTGCGCGCGCCGCGCGTGACTTTGCGATTCAGCAGGTCAACGCGCAGGTCACCGACCTCGAGTTTGGTTTGCGCCCCCTCGCCTTGCCCGCGCCGGGACAACGCATCGAGCCGCGCGAGCAGCTCGCCGAACGCGAACGGTTTGGTCAGATAGTCATCCCCGCCGCTGCGCAGCCCGCGAATGCGCTCATCGACGTCCGAGAGCGCACTCAGGATCAGGATCGGTGTGTGCTTGCCGGATTTGCGCAATGCCTCGACGATCGCCAGTCCGTCGATCTCGCCGGGCAGCATGCGATCCATGATGATCACATCGTAGGGTTCGCTGGCGGCCAGAAACATGCCGTCACGCCCGTTGGGAGCGTGATCCACGATGTGTCCGGACTCCTTGAGCCCTTTGACGACGAATTGCGTGACGCGTTCGTTGTCCTCGACCAGCAGTACTTTCATGTCCCGACGTGCCTCATCCTTGCGGCCAGCGGCGTGACCGTTGTGTGCGGCGCGGCGTGCGCTGGCTCGCTCGTGCGCTGGCGGCGGCGCGCGCCGGTGAACCTATCCAGATACAGATAGACCACCGGGGTCGTGAACAGTGTGAGGGACTGGCTCAGCAGCAGGCCGCCGACCATCGTGAAGCCGAGCGGGCGGCGCAGCTCCGAGCCCGTGCCATGCTGCAGCATCATCGGCAATGCCGCGAGCAGCGCCGACATCGTGGTCATCATGATGGGCCGAAAGCGCAGCAGGCAGGCCTGACGGATCGAGGCCTCGGGCGAGAGGTGCTGCTCGCGCTCGGCCTGCAGCGCAAAGTCCACCATCATGATGCCGTTCTTCTTGACGATGCCGATCAGCAGAATGATGCCGATCAGCGCGATGACCGACAGATCGAAATGAAAGAGCATGAGCATCAGCAGCGCGCCGACGCCGGCCGAGGGCAGCGTCGAGAGTATGGTCAGCGGATGGATGTAGCTCTCGTAGAGCATGCCCAGAATGATGTAGACGGTAATGAGTGCGGCCAGGATCAGATAGGGCTGGGACTTCAGCGAGTTCTGGAAGGCCTGCGCTGAGCCCTGGAAGTTCCCACTGACGGTCGCGGGCATATGAATCTCGCCCGCGAGATTGTTGATCGCATCGACCGCATCGCCCAGCGCCGCCCCCGGGGCGAGATTAAAGGACAGCGTGACGGCCGGATACTGGCCCTGATGGTTGATCGAGAGAAAGGTCACGTGCTGCGTGTCGAACTTCACGAAGGTCGAGAGCGGCACCATCATGCCGGTGGCCGGGGACTTGACGTAGATCTTCGACAGCGTCTGCGGATCACTCTGCAGACTCGGAGTGATCTCCAGGATCACGTGGTAGGCGTTGCGCTGCGTGAAGTACTGCGTGACCTGCCTCTGGCCGAAGGCATCATCCAGAGTCTGATCGATCAACGAGGGCTGGATGCCAAAACGAGCGGCCTGATCGCGATCGATGGTCATCGACAGCATGGTGCTGTTGGTCTGCTGATCGGTGCTCACGTCGCGCAATTGCGGCAATTGCCCTAATTGCGCCTGCAGCTTCGGCGCCCACTCGTTGAGCTCGTTGATATCTGCATCCTGCAACGTGTACTGGTATTGCGTGCGCGAGCCGCGTGCCCCGACATTGAGGTCCTGCGAGGCCTGCAGATACAACGTCGCGCCGGGCACCTCAGTGATCTTGTCGCGCAGGCGCCGGATGACCTCATCGGCACTCGAGCTGCGCTGTTCAAGGGGCTTGAGCGCGATGATGATAAAACCGTTATTGACGGGCCGACCGGTACCCACAAATGCCCCATAGCCGCTCACATCCGGATCATGCGCGACAATATCGGTGAGCATATGCTGGCGGCGCACCATCTCGGCGAAGGAGATGTCCT
>JBEKUL010000041.1:0-23936 GCA_049515055.1 Steroidobacteraceae bacterium
CAACGAAATGCCGGTCGATCATGGTCTCACGGTGCCGCTCTCGGTCACTTGCGGACAGCCGGCGCAGTGGCCGTTCCCCGTGATCCCGATCTGCGTCAACGTGGTGCAATACCCGCCGCCGACGGGCGCGCGCTGCTTCAAGCTTGGGTCGGCGATTCGCAGGGCGGTCGAAAAATTCGATCAGGACATCAAGGTCGTCATCTACGGAACCGGGGGCATGTCGCACCAGCTGCAGGGTGAGCGGGCCGGACTCATCAACCGCCAATTCGACACGGCCTTCCTGGATGGGCTCACCAAGGATCCTCTAGCACTCACCAGAATTACGCATACCGAATATATGCGCGAAGCCGGCTCTGAAGGTGTCGAGATGGTCATGTGGCACGTGATGCGCGGTGCGCTCGATGACAATGTCACCGAAGTTTATCGGCACTACCACGTTCCGGCGTCCAATACGGCCGCAGCCCTGCTGATTCTCCAGAATCGGAGTCCCGCATGAAAGTTTGTCTCGCAGGCCACGGCGCCTTCGGCATCAAGCATCTCGAGGCGATGTCGAAGATTCCCGGTATCGAGGTCGCGTCGCTAGTCGGATCGAATCTGCAATCGGCGCGTGAATTTGCGCAACAGTGGAAAATCCCGCACTGGACCGACAAGCTCGCCGAAAGTCTGGCGCAAGCGGATCTGGAGGCGGTCATTCTCACCACGCCGACGCAGTTGCATGCGGCTCAGGGCGAGGCGTGCATGCAGGCGGGCAAGCACGTCATGATCGAAATACCGATGGCGGATTCGCTCGCCGATTCGCAGCGCCTGGTGCGCCTGCAGAAGCAGACCGGCGTTGTGGCGATGGCAGGACACACGCGTCGCTTCAATCCGAGCCACCAGTGGCTGCACAAGCGCATTGCCGCCGGCGAGCTGAAGGTGTTGCAGATGGACGTCCAGAGTTATTTTTTCCGGCGCACCAACACCAACGCGCTTGGCAAACCACGCAGCTGGACCGATCATCTGTTGTGGCACCATGCGTGCCATACCGTCGATTTGTTCGCGTATCAAACGGGCGAAGCCATTTGCGAGCAGTTCGCTCTGCAAGGGCCCAAACATCCCACGCTGGGCATCGCGATGGACATGAGCATCGGATTGAAAGTCCCATCGGGCGCCATTTGCACCCTGTCGCTGTCGTTCAACAACGACGGACCGCTCGGCACGTTCTTCCGCTACATCTGCGACAACGGAACCTATATCGCGCGCTACGATGAACTGCTCGACGGCAAGAGCAATCCCATCGATGTTTCCCGCGTGGACGTGTCGACGAACGGCATCGAACTGCAGGATCGAGAGTTCTTTGCCGCAATTCGCGAAGGTCGCGAACCGAACGCGAGTGTGGCGCAATGCTTACCGGCGATGCAGACCTTGGATCGCTTGGAACAGCAACTTGGGCGCTAGCGCTGGCTCGCGGCGCCATCAGCAAGCCCTATCTGGACGCGTTTTGTTTCAACGGTGCCGATCGCGACAAGCTACTCGAACGCAACGGGCGCAAATTGTTCCCGCGGCTCGTGCCGCGCCGTAGGCATCTGACGCACAAGCGCGGGACGATTTCATGACGCAAGTCAACCAGGGCGACATGCTTTGGACCCCGAATGTTCACCGGTTAGAGAAAGCCCATCTCACGCAATATTTGCGCTGGCTCGCCGCGCGCGGGCGGCATTTTGAGTCGTATGCGGATTTGTGGCAATGGTCAATCGACGATCAAGAGGGGTTTTGGGGCTCGCTCTGGGAATACTTCGAAGTGCGCCCATCGCAACCGTATGAGCGGGTAATCGGATCGCGCACCATGCCAGGCGCGGACTGGTTTCCTGGAACGCGCCTGAACTATGCCGAGCATGCACTGCTCAATGAGCGCGAGGGTGCCGACGCGCTTTTGTACTTAAGCGAACAGCGGGCTTTGCGCGCCCTTTCCTGGACTGACCTCGGCAATAAGGTGCGCAAGCTCGCGACTTGCCTGCGCACCTTAGGGGTCGCTCCCGGCGACCGCGTGGTCGCGTACCTGCCAAACTCTCCCGAGGCGGTCATCGCAATGCTGGCGAGTGCCAGCATTGGCGCTATTTGGGCGAGCTGCGGCCCTGATTTTGGACCGCTCGGCGTGATCGATCGGTTCCTGCAACTGGAGCCGAAGATCATAATTTGCGTGGACGGTTATTATTACGGCGGCAAACTTTTCGATCGTCGGCTGGAACTCAAGATCATTGTGAATTCGTTGCCGTCGTTACAGCAGGTCGTTTATGTGCGGCAACTTGAATCGACAAATGACGCATTGACGGCGCGCACGCTCTTTTGGGAAGACGCCCTCGCGGGCCCCAACGTGTCACGCGAGTCGTTCCGTTTTGAGCAGGTCCCGTTCGCGCACCCCTTATGGATTTTGTTTTCGTCTGGCACCACCGGCTCACCGAAGCCGATTATCCACTGCCATGGCGGCATGATTCTAGAACACATCAAGGGACTCAAGTTCCATATGGATGTGCATCCCGGTGAGCGAATGTTCTTTTTTACCACCACCGGCTGGATGATGTGGAATCTTCTGGTGAGCGCGTTGCTGGTGGATGTGGTGCCAGTGCTGTATGACGGCAACCCCGCGTATCCCGAGCCGGATGTTCTCTGGGCCATGGTCGAACGCGCCGGGGTCAGTTTCTTCGGTGCAAGTCCGACCTATATCAACATCCTCGAGAAGGCGGCCATCGTACCGAAGGATCGGTTCGATCTCTCGCGGCTCAAGTCCGTGATGCTAGCTGGTTCACCGGTCACCGCTGAATGCATGGCGTGGTTTTATCGGAGCGTTAAGTCCGATATCTGGGCCCACGCCGCTAGCGGTGGCACCGATCTATGCACGGGCATCGTCGGCGGCATCGTCATTCAAGCGCTGTATGCCGGGGAAATTCAGGGGCGGCAACTTGGAATGGCGGCTTACGCGTTCAATGACCGGGGGGAGCCGGTCGTCGACGAGGTCGGCGAGTTGGTCATCACCAAGCCCGCGCCCTCGATGCCTATCGGCTTCTGGAACGATGCCGACGGCGCGCGTTATCGAGATTCCTATTTCGAACAATATCCCGGTGTGTGGCGACACGGCGATTTCTTCAAGATTAACCAGCGCGGCGGCTGCTTCGTACTGGGCCGCTCCGACGCGACCTTGAATCGATACGGCGTGCGCATCGGAACTGCAGAGGTGTACCGGGCGCTCGCCGAGGTACCGGAAATCGAGGATGCCCTGATCGTCAATCTCGACCTCAAGGGTGGGGGCTTTTTCATGCCGTTGTTCGTCAAGCTGCACGACGGCCTGAAGCTCGATAAATCAATGCAGGAAACACTACGCGCCTGCATTCGCAAGGCATATTCGGCGCGGCACGTGCCGGATAAGATCTACCAGGTGGACTCGATTCCGTACACCCTGACCGGAAAGAAAATGGAAGTGCCCGTACGCCGGATTCTAATGGGTGTGCCGGTCGAAAAGGCTGCAAATCGCGCGGCCATGGCGAGCGTCGACTCATTGGAATACTTCATTCGCTACGCCAGTGAGCAGCAGGATTATCAGCTTTAACGCGTGACGTAGCCAGCGTACCTCGGATCGGTTTGCTTGCATCTATAGTTAGGATATCTTGTTGAGTGCGCTCAAGCGGTGCCACACTGGCGCGCTGTTGTTCTCCAAAGGAGGGACGATTGCGCGTTGCAAATAAACAATTGAAGCCAAGGAAAACCGGGTGAATGTGCAGGATCTCATTGCGATCGACGTCCACACGCACGCGGAGGTGTCGTGCCGACAACCGGCGGACGAGGTCTGGCAGGCGTTCGAGGATGCGGCCTCAAAATATTTCAAGACCGGCAAGCGCCCGACCATTTTGGAAACCGTCGCCTACTACCGCGAGCGCAAGATCGGTCTGGTGATGTTCACTGTGGACTCCGAGTATGAACTCGGCACAAAGCGCATTCCCAATGAGGAAGTCTGCGATGCGGCTCGCGAGAACAGCGACATCATGATGGCATTTGCCAGCATTGATCCGCACAAAGGCAAGATGGGCGTGCGCGAGGCGCGTCGCATGATCAAAGAAGGTACGGTGAAGGGTTTCAAGTTCCACCCCACTGTTCAGGGGTTTTTCCCGAACGATCGACTGGCGTACGGGCTGTACGAAGTGATTGCCGAACATAAACTGCCGGCTATATTCCACAGCGGCCATTCGGGAATCGGCACTGGCATGCCTGGCGGCGGCGGTTTGCGCCTCAAGTACTCGAACCCGATCCACGTCGACGACGTGGCAGCGGATTTTCCGGACATGACAATCATCATCGCTCACCCGTCGTGGCCCTGGCAGGACGAAGCTCTATCCGTGTGTTTGCACAAACCCAACGTCTACATCGATCTGTCCGGCTGGTCGCCGAAGTACTTTCCCCCGCAGTTGGTGCACTACGCGAACACTCAGCTCAAACACAAGATGCTGTTCGGTTCGGATTACCCGTTGATCGCACCGGACCGGTGGATCAAGGACTTCCGCGAAGCAGGCTTCAAACCCGAAGTTCACGATCTGATTCTCAAGAACAACGCAATGACGGTGCTAGGGCTCGCCTAGCCCTCACGCTCGGGCTTCGCACTCATGGCAGCGTCTTCGCGGTAGTGGTGCGGTCGCGCGCACGGAACGCCCGGGGAGAAACCCGCGCCCGTCGCGCGAAGAAGCGGCTAAAGTAGGCTGGATCATCGAAGCCCAAATAATAGGCGATCTGGGCAATGGACATCGTCGTATAGCGCAGCTGCCGCTCCGCTTCAATGAGCACACGCAGGTGCACGAGTTCGATAGGAGATTGGCCGGCTACGCGAAGGCACGCACCTCTCAGTCGCTGCGGCGAGACGCACAGCTGCGCCGCATATGCCGCGAGCCCCAGATGGTCCCGGTAGCGGGCCTCGATCAGTCGCCGAAATCGCGCTACGAGTTCGCGCTCGGGTGCGGCTGAGTTCGAGCCAACCTCATCAAGCGTTCGGGCGAGCCGCAAAACGTTCGCGAGTAAGGCGACGAGCAAACCTCGTAGCGCTTCATGGCGGGCGGGCGCTGAGCGGGCGAACTCGCGCAGCAGCATCTCGGCGAGGGATGTGAGATCTGTCGCGCGCATATTCGTTCCGTCGAGCGCAGTTACCGTTGGGTGATCGAGAAAGTCAGCAACGCCGCTGCCCGCACCATTAAGGTCCGGTATGAGCCCGGGTGCAAAGGAGACGACAACGCCGACCGCTCCGGGCTGGAAGCGAAACGCATGCACGATGCCGGGCGGCACCACGACAAGGGCGGGCGCGCGCAGTAATTCGGTCGCATCGTCGACCCGGGCGAGGACCCAGCCGCGCTCTGTGAGCACGACCTGATGCAGATCGCGGTGTCGATGCGGTCGAATGTTCCAGTCGTGCAGCCGGCTGCGCGCCGCGATAGTCTCGATGTGTACCAAACGCTCGTCGGGCGCCTGCAGCGCCTCTCCGTACAAGAAGAAGGCGGGCACCGGCCCGGCAGTGATCCGGCGTGCGCGTAGAGGCCTTAGGTGCGCGGTTGCCATTTAACGAAAAAGTACAAGTTTTGTTGAGTCCCGTCCATTCCCAGCTCGGCGCCCATCTCTAGAACCTATCTCAAAATCGCGAAACATCTATAAAACGAGTAAAATTCATGCGTGCTACGCGTAACCGACGAGCAGTGGGAGCTGATCCGGAAACACTTTCCGGAGGAGCATATTCCCGATGATCGTCCAGGCCGCAAGCCGATCCCGGCACGCAAAGTTCTTGAGGCGGTGCTGTGGATTCTCAATACTGGCGCTCAGTGGCACATGCTTCCTCAGTCCTACCCGAACTACAAGACGGTGCACCGGCGCTTTCAGCAGTGGTGCGAGAACGAAGTGATTCGCGCGGCGCTCACGGAGCTGGCGAACGTGCTGCGTGAAGAAGGCTCTATCGATGAGTCGGAGTGCTACATCGACGCCACGTTTGCCTCGGCGAAGGGTGGCGGGGATGAGATTGGGCCGACGCGACGCGGAAAAGGCGTGAAAATCATGGCAATTGTCGATCGTCACGGATTGCCGCTGGCGGTGACTACGCACGCCGCGAACCATCATGAGGTCACGCTCGTGCAGCTGACCTTCGATTTTTACATGATCGAGGCGAAGCCGGAGAACCTGATCGGCGACAAGGCGTACGACAGCGACCAGCTGGACGAGGCAATGCGCGCTCAGGGCACGCAGATGATCTCGCCGCACCGTTCCAACAAAAAGCGCAAGACGCAGGACGGTCGCCGACTGCGTCGCTATGAGCGACGTTGGATCGTCGAGCGCTTCTTTGCGTGGATTCAATGGCAACGTCGGCTCCTGGTTCGCTGGGAATACTACCCGACCAATTTCCTCGGCTTCGTGCAGCTTGCAGCCCTATGCATCCTGCTCAAGCAATTTTGAGATAGGTTCTAGTCTCGGAGCCCATTGTGCGAAAGCCGTGTGTCATCGACGAGAGCTAAGGTATGCCCAGGACCCAGGTCGTAATTATCGGCGCAGGGCCGTCGGGATTGCTTCTGTCCCAGCTTCTACATCGAAACGGCATTGAATCCATCGTGCTCGAGCGTCAGACCCGAGAACACGTCGAGGGGCGCATTCGAGCCGGACTTCTTGAGTGGGGTACGGTCGATCTACTGAATGAAGCCGGTGTGGGCGAGCGGATGATGCGCGAAGGGCTGGTGCACGATGGCTTCAATCTCGCCTTCGACGGTCGGAGCCATCGGATCGATCTCAAAGCCCTCACTGAGCAACACGTAATGGTCTATGGACAGACCGAAATACAGAAGGACCTGGCGGATGCGCGTGGCGCCGCCCACGGCCAGACTCTCTGGGAGGTCAAGGATGTCGCTATTCAGGACTTCGACAGACGCAGGCCGCAGGTGGCTTATCTGCACGGTGGTCAGCTGCGGACAATTGATTGCGACTTCGTCGCCGGCTGCGACGGTTATCACGGCGTCAGTAGAGCCACTGTGCCAAGGGATCAGATCACCTTGCACGAGCGCGTCTACCCCTTCGGCTGGCTCGGCATCCTGGCGGACGTTCCGCCCGTGAGTAAAGAACTAATCTACGCGAATCATTCCCGTGGCTTCGCACTCTGCAGCATGCGTTCCAAGACCCGCAGTCGCTACTACATCCAATGCCCGCTTGATGACACAGTCGAGAACTGGTCAGATTCGCGCTTCTGGGATGAGCTGCGCGCCCGACTTCCACCACAACATGCTTCGGTCATGGTAACCGGCCCGTCGATCGAAAAGTCTATTGCTCCACTGCGTAGCTTTGTCGCGGAGCCGATGCGTTTTGGCAGGCTGTTCCTCGTCGGTGACGCTGCGCACATCGTGCCGCCGACTGGCGCTAAAGGACTGAATCTTGCGGCCGCTGATGTGCGCGTCCTCTACCAGGCGATCGCTGAGTACTATCGCGCTGGCGGCGAAACGCTGTTGAGTGAATATTCGGCACGCGCGCTTGCGCGGGTCTGGAAGGCGACGCGCTTTTCCTGGTGGTTCACGACGGTAATGCACAAATTCTCAGACGACCCTTTTGCTCGTAAACTGCAGCTGGCGGAATTGGACTATCTGAGCGACTCCCGGGCGGCGTCCCAGGCGGTCGCGGAGAACTATGTCGGACTGCGATTCGCGAAACTGTAATTCAGAGTAAGATGAATTTGATGGTTCCGGTGGATAGCGGTATCGGCCCTGCGAAGACTCGCTGTCGAGCAGAAGACCAACGGGGCGCGAATGACAGATGCGCCGCGCAATCGATAGACCGTAAAGAGCCGGAGTAAGTTCAGGTCAAGATCGACTTTTTTTGTATTGAAGCATGAAGCCGTGCTCGCGCCACTTCATGCATCCAACCACTTGAAGACAGCAGATGCCTCAGCCCACTGTCGAATGCAGTTCTCAGACCGGTACCGTCACTGTGCGGGAAGCTGTTCTGGAGCTGCTTCGGTCGTTCAGGATGACCAAGATTTTCGGCAACCCGGGTTCAACCGAGCTGCCCTTGTTTCTCGACTTCCCGAGCGACTTCAGCTACGTGCTGGGACTGCAGGAATCAGTCGTAGTCGGCATGGCAGACGGCTACGCGCAAGCCACCCACAACGCCAGCTTTGTCAATCTGCACTCGGCGGCTGGCGTGGGCAACGCGATGGGCAACATCTTCACCGCGTACAAGAACAGAACACCGATGGTCATTACGGCCGGCCAGCAGGCACGGTCGATCCTTCCCTTTGAACCATTTCTGTTCTCGAGTCAAGCGACCGAATTGCCCAAGCCCTACGTCAAGTGGAGCATCGAGCCCGCACGCGCCGAAGACGTACCGCTCGCAATCGCCCGGGCTTACTACGTAGCCATGATGCCGCCTCGCGGCCCGGTCTTGGTGTCGATACCAGCCGATGACTGGAGTGTACAAACGGAACCTGTCGTCCCGCGCTTTGTCAGCACCAAGATTCGTCCAGATCCTGCGCTGCTGGCGAAGTTGGGAGACGAACTCGACGCGTGCAAGCGTCCCGCCTTCGTCATTGGCGCTGCGGTGGACAGGGACCAAGCGTGGGATGAGACGATTTCGCTCGCGGAGCGCCACAACGCCCGTGTCTATGTCGCGCCCATGTCTGGGCGCTGCGGATTCCCAGAAAACCACCGTCTGTTCGCCGGCTTTCTTCCTGCGATGCGCGAAGAAATTGTCAAACGCCTGCGAGGACACGATCTGGTGTTCGTGATCGGCGCTCCAGCCTTCACTTACCACGTCGAGGGCCGCGGGCCTCACCTGCCGCCAGGTGCGGAGCTGTTCCAACTGATAGACGACCCCACGACGGCTACATGGACACCCGAAGGAACCTCGATCCTTAGCAGCATTCGACTGGGACTGGTTGACCTGCTCACTCGCAGCGCCCGGCCGCAGCGTCCGTTGCCTGAAGCTCGCCCTACGGTTCCCCGCGCCGATCCGCCGGCAGAAGGCAATCGCATGTCGGTGGCTTATGCACTTCAGACACTTCATGAAGTGCGTGACCCCAGGAGCATCGTGGTCGAAGAGGCGCCGAGCTCCAGACCCGCGATGCAGGAGCACCTCCCAATCGTGAACAGTGAAACCTTCTACACGATGTGCAGTGGCGGGCTCGGCCATGGCATGCCCGCTGCCGTGGGAGTGGCGCTTGCAAAACCCAATTCACGAGTAATTGCAGTGATCGGCGACGGCTCGGCGATGTACTCCATTCAAGCCCTGTACAGCGCCGCGCGGCTGAAGTTGCCAATCACCTTCGTCGTGCTCAACAACGAGCGTTACGCCGCGCTGCAGGACTTCGCCTCTGTGTTCAGTTTCAAACCTGGCGAACGCCCGCAAGGTACCGATCTGGCGCAACTGGATTTTGTCGCGCTGGCCAAAGGCCACGGCGTACAGGCAATTCGGGTCAACCGCGCGTTAGACCTGCGTGACGTCTTGGCTCAAGGCCTGCGCTCGTCTGCACCGATGTTGGTGGAGATCGAAGTTGCCTGAAAGCACTTACTGGCGAAGGCGCTGTAGTGCCTCGGCCCGCAACCCCCAAATGGAGACAACCCATGAATACGATCTCAATGTTGATCAATGGTGAGGCCTGCAAGGCCAGCAATGGCGCCACGTTTGAGCGCCACAACCCTCTCGATGGAAGCGTCGCCACCGTGGCTCCTGCCGCCACTCCGAGCGACGCTGTGGCTGCAGTTGATTCGGCTGCGCGAGCCTTCGCCACATGGTCGAAGACTGGACCCGGCGAACGTCGGGCCCTGTTGATGAAGGCTGCGCACGCTCTGGAGTCCAAAGGCGACGCATTCGCAAGTTCCGCAGCTGCGGAAACTGGTGCATCCGCAATTTGGGCAGGGTTCAACGTCCATCTCGCCGCCAACATGCTGCTGGAAGCATCAGCACTGACCACGCAGATCACCGGCCAGGTCATTCCGTCCGATGTACCGGGCAATTTGGCAATGGCTCTGCGACAACCCGCGGGTGTCGTGCTCGGAATTGCACCCTGGAACGCACCAGTCATCCTCGGCGTCAGAGCCATCGCCATTCCTTTGGCGTGCGGCAACACCGTCATATTGAAAGGCAGTGAACTCTGTCCGGCCACGCACGGCCTGATTATTGAGGCACTGCAAGAAGCTGGTCTACCGAAGGGTGTAGTGAATTTCGTGACCAACGCACCCAAGGACGCCGGCGCCGTAGTTGAGGCCATGATTGCTCACGCTGCCGTGCGTCGGGTCAACTTCACCGGATCCACCCGCGTCGGGAAGATCATTGCGATGACCTGCGGCAAGCATCTGAAGCCTGCCGTGCTGGAGCTGAGTGGCAAGGCGCCACTGGTCGTCTTGGATGATGCCGATTTGGACGCCGCGGTCAATGGCGCCACGTTTGGAGCATTTGCCAACTCAGGACAAATTTGTATGTCCACGGAGCGCATCATCGTGGACCAGAAGGTCGCAGACGAGTTCGTGGCAAAGCTTACCCTGCGCGCCCAAAGTCTGCCGTTGGGCGATCCGCGACTGGGCCCGGTGGTACTGGGCTCTGTGGTCGACCGATCCACCGTGGATCGATGCAATGCGCTGATTGACGACGCAATCGCCAAGGGGGCTCGGCTTCTGTGCGGTGGGAAGGCCAAGGACACGCTGTTCCCGGCCACACTGCTGGACCACGTCACTTCAGCGATGCGCATCTATCACGAAGAGACATTCGGTCCTGTCAAAGGCATCGTCAGAGTTGACGGCGTTCAGGCCGCGGTGACGTGCGCCAACGACAACGAGTACGGGCTCGCCGCAGCGGTCTTTGGCAAAGATGTGTCCCGCGCCTGGCAGGTGGCGAGTCGAATCGAATCGGGCATCTGCCACGTCAATGGTCCTACCGTTCATGATGAAGCGCAGATGCCTTTCGGCGGAGTCAAGGGCAGCGGATACGGGCGCTTTGGAGGTCAGGCCGGTGTGGAGGCGTTCAGCGAGTTGCGCTGGGTCACGCTGCAGACGACGCCACGTCACTACCCATTCTGAACGCGAAGGCGTGCATACACGATGCAAATCTATGGGTGACGGCCGAGGAA
The DNA here is from genome assembly GCA_049515055.1 of Steroidobacteraceae bacterium. Taxonomy (GTDB): domain Bacteria; phylum Pseudomonadota; class Gammaproteobacteria; order Steroidobacterales; family Steroidobacteraceae; genus FEN-1191. The sequence goes on from JBEKUL010000041.1 coordinate 11,099, forward strand.
CGCCACGAACTCGGCTTCGCCAAAGACGCACTTACGAGATGAGGGCGCCAATGAGAAGATTAGTGACGTGCGCCCTTGCGATGTTCGATACCAATTCATATCAAGGAAGAAGGCTATGACTAATCACATTCGATTCTTTGCATTCGCGTTGCTCAACGTAAGTTTGCTGTTGCCGTTGGCTGTTATCGGAGCCAATATGGCGGTCGATCCGGCGGTGGGCACTTGGACGCTTGATCTGGCGAGGTCGAAGCTGGATCCGAACGAGCCGGCACTGAAGAGTTCGGTGCGTACGTATACCGCGACCCCGGATGGATTGAAAGTCGCGATCCACAGCGTGGACGCCGACGGCGCACACGACACCAGCTCGACCTTTAGCTATGACGGCAAGCCGCATCCGGTCTCAGGTACCACGGACTACGACATGATCGCGGTTACGCGGGCCGGCACGAATGAGTCCAAGACCGATCTGATCAAGTCTGACAAAGTGATCGGTCACCTGACCCGAGTGGTCTCTAAGGACGGCAAGACCATGACGGTCACGGTCGATGAGACCAACGCCAAGGGTGCCAAGGTCCACGAAGTCACGGTCTACGCGCGGCAGTAGCGGGCAGGGTATCAGGGCGGCGGCGCTCTTCAGGCCTTCAGGCCGAACAGTTTCACCGCGTTGCCGGACGTTATCAGTTGCTTCTCATGGTCGCTAAGCGCGCTGTTAAGGATGACCTGTAAGGTCAGCGTGGGATTGTCATCGCTGCCGAACAGCACGCGTTCGGCGCCGATCACCTTGACGAGATCCTGCAGCGCGTGCTCGCCACCATACAGGGCCGGACCGGTATCGACCAGAATATTCTTGTGCCGCCGCCCGATGACCATCGCATGCGTGCGATCGTCTGTGGTCGCGAGGCCCGACATCGCGACGAAAGTCAGGTCCGGGAATTCCTCCGCTAGCACTTCCAGCCGCCACCAGGCCTCGTATTCTTTCTCGCGGCAATGAATGAAAGGAATCATGTTCAGCGCCTGGACCTGTTTCAGTATCGGACGCATGAACGGGGCGTCGATGATTACGCCGTCATCCGCATGGTGCCAGCCGACGCCGCGCAGCTTGAGATCCTTTGCCATGCGCTCCAGTTCCCGCAGCGAGGCGTCGCCGTGCTGGACCTCGACGGTGCCGATGCCGGCCGGAAAGCGGGCCGCATTCTTCGCCACCAGACCCGCGATCATGTCGTTCATCGCGCGGGTATCGACGATACCCTCGGCGCGGCGATAGCGGTATCCGGCCGAAGGCACGATCTTGGCGATGCCACTGTGATCCATGTAGCTAAGCAGCTCGTCATAGTGCTGGTTGACCATCTGCTCGACCGTGCCCAATGGAGCGTAGTTATCGGTCCGGGGCTCCACGTGCACATGAATATCAATGGGATGGTCCCAATCCGCCGCCGCGAACGACGGCCCAGCGGCGGCCATGAGGCCGACTGCCCCGACACTCTTAAGCGCCTGACGGCGGGATAACTTCTCGTCCATGGATCGCCCCTCTATGGATTGTGAATCGATACTCCACAGCGATGCTGTGAGAGACATTTTTTTGTAACGGGACCACCCACGGAGACCCCTTGTGCGTCATGCGGCTTGTCTGGTCGAATCTTCAGGCAATTTTCAGATTTTTTGAACGAATCAGTCTAATTGGCAATGGTTGGATCGGCGACCGCCGCCTCCAACGCGTCTTGAAGGATTTGTCCCCTAATTTCTCGGTCGCTTCGCGGCCTTTGGATACCACGAATTGGTGCCGCAACCAAGCCGTGAGTCGCCTGTCAACGATCTGACGAGTCAGTTAATGCTTTTATATCAGTGTCTTAGTGCTGGCAGCGCGGGCAGCACGTTCGCCTGGCACACACCGAATCGCGACGCCCTGAAGCAGTCCCATAGCAGCCTTGCTCAGCTTCATCCGGCATGCAGATCATCGGCAGGCATTTGGAGGGACCCGCGATATCCAATGCCGCGCTGTTCGCGCAGCGCGCCATAGCCTGGTCAACGCATTATCCACCGGCGGCCGCGGGTGCCGGCAAGCGGTAACGCCGAAAGAACTGCCATATCAATTCACTGGCATCGATTTCGGTGCTGGGTCTGGCGGCCGCGCCGCTCGGACGGGCGCCGGGCCACGCGTGGCCGCCGCCTTGATCGCTCGGTGCATCGGTGCGGTACAACCAGATCGCAGCGCCTTGCGCGCACGGCTCATAGCGAACGAGGGTGACGTGCGGCGCGACCCGTCGCTCGCGGGGCATGTTGCGGCAATGATCGAGCGCGACCCACTGCCGCAGCGCCGTGGGCACGCTGTACGCCCAATACGGTTTGCCGCCGCCATCATACGGATTGGTCAGATCGCCAGTACCATGAAAGCTGATGATGGGCATCGCGCGCGTCGGCCGGCAAGTACTCGGATCCGGCTGTGCCGGATTGTCGGCCGATGGGATGCCCGCGCGCAGGCCCGAGACCGGTGCGATCGCGGCGATGCGGTTGGCCAGCCGACAACCCAATAAAGATGCCATGCGCGCCCCGCCTGACATGCCAGTCACATAGATGCGGCGCTGATCAATGCAGGTCTGGGCGGCGATCTGATCGATGCTGTCGCTGATGAATTGCACATCATCAGCCGCGTCCGCCGGTGTATCGCCGACTCCGGAGAGTGGCACACCCGGAATGTTCCAGTAATACTTCTCCGGTGCGTTGGAAAATGTCACGGCGCCGTTCGGATTGGCAACGACGAACCCGTTCTTCTCGCCGACGTCGGCGAGGCGGCTGGAGTGCGCCTGAGATTCGCCGTTACCGCCACTGCCGTGCAGATCGAACACCAGGGGCAGTTCGCGGCCGCCCGCGGCGGCCGGTACGAAGATCAACACTGAGCGCGACCGTCCAGCGGATACGACCGTGACCGAGTGCTGGCCAGCGCTCAATCTGCCCGCGCCGCACGGGGCGGCTGTTACGTCGGGCGCGAGCCCCGACGCCAGGGCGCCGTGGCACCCCAGCAGACAGATCAATAGCCATCGGAGCGGCCGCATTGGTTTGCTCGGTCTCATTCGGCCCTGAACCTGAACAGCGTCACCACATGCAGCGCGTGGGACGCGGTGATTTCAGTGTTCGGTAGTTGCTGCGCCTCGAAGCATATCGCACGTACATCCGGTGTAGTCAATGATCATTCGTGATCCGGCAATCGCATATTCATTTAGGGCCTGATCCCTATCGCTGCGACTTTCATCTTCCTCCTCAGTATTAAGTACCGAGGTGCCCTTCTGCAGTTCGGCCTGGGCAGAATTTGCAGTTTGGTTGATGATTTCCCGTGCGTCGCGGTGCCGCTGTCCGACGGCCTGATCGCCTCGCTGAAGCATTGTCCCAATCTGGCTGGAGTCAAGGATTCCGGCGGCGACATGGCCGGCTATGCCGGCCGGGTGATGAATTTTCCCGACCCCGAGCCGTCCACACCTTAACGCTCAACCGGCTGCTCTGTTGCTGCACCCTCCTTCGGCGACGCCAGTCTGTATCCCGCAGTTTACACGTCGTCTCCTATGGTATACAGTCGCTAATGTTCGAAGTGAAACGCACCGATGCGTTTGATGGGTGGCTCAAAGGACTGAAGGATTCGAAGACCCCGCACGAAGATTCAGGCGCGTATCGACCGGTTGGCCAGTGGGAACCCCGGCGATGGGCCAAGAGGCCGGCCAAGAGGAGTGACCATGGCGGCCAAGAGCAAACGCCGAAAGATTAAGGTGGCGCCCTACGATTCGGCGGATTACCTGAAGACCGAAGCGGACATCAAAAACTACCTTGAGACGGCATTCGAAGAGCCCGTGGATCGACAGATGCTGATTCACACGCTCGGTGTCGTCGCTCGAGCGCGCGGCATGATGAAGCTCTCAAAGGACACCGGCATCACACGGGCGGGCCTTTACAAGGCACTCTCCCCGCACGGCAATCCGAGCTTCGAGACTGTGACAAAGATTGTCGGTGCATTCGGCATGCGGTTGAGCGCGCAAGCGGCCTGAGTGGCGCTCGGTAAATCGCACCCCGCGGTGACTCGGAAGCAAGCATCGCCAAGTCGTGGCGGTTAGGCCGGTCTTGCCGCGCCTCAAAAATGAGAAATGTATCGCAAGTGATAAGGATGGTAGCGGGGACACAATTTCGAATTAAAACAATGGAATTGACAAGGACGGTGCCATGAAAACTGTAATCGTTGCTCTGTTGCTTGCTACCTCTTTGGCAGCAAATGCGCAAAACACTCTGTTAAAAAGTGCGAGGGCTTTCAAATCAGCCAATCAGTTGTATACAGATTGCACATCAACGTCCCAATTCGATCAAGGTAGTTGTTGGGGCTACATCGTTGCCGCTGCTGATATCGCGAATGGGCTAACGGACATAGACGTGTGTCTGCCGCCGGGCGTCACAATGCAAGACGTCGTTGATGTCACAAAAAAGTACCTGATCGACAACCCAGCTGAGCGACGCTACAGCGCTCATTCCACTGTTATCGCTTCCTTGCGAAAAGCGTTCTCCTGCCCTAAAGGTCCAGTTGCCACACCACCGCGCTGATTACGGCGCCTGGCGCCAGTAGTCCAAAACCGCCCGCGCCGCCCAGAGTTGCCCTCTTCACGTTACCCTTCGGAGATTATCAATGTCGTTTGTATTTGCTCCTGCGCCCCCAGTCGGCATTCCGATAGTCGGCAGTGAACAGATGTATCCCGTGCGTCGCGTCTACTGTGTCGGTCGCAACTACGCCGCGCACGCCCGAGAAATGGGATTCGATCCGGTCCGCGAACCGCCGTTCTTTTTCTGCAAGCCTGCCGACGCTGTCGTCCCGGTGAAGGCGATGCAGGAGCTGGTGCTGGGATATCCTGCTGAGACGGCCAATTACCACCACGAGATCGAGTTAGTAGCCGCAATAGGCGCACCCGCTTGCCGCATTCCAATTGATCGCGCCTTAGATTGCGTCTTCGGTTACGCGGTCGGCTTAGATATGACGCGACGCGACTTACAGATCAAGATGCGCGAGGCCGGCCGACCGTGGGAGATCGGCAAAGCTTTTGATCGATCGGCTCCGATCGGTCCGCTGTATCCGGCACCGCTAGTCAAGAATCTGGGAGACGCCACCATATGGCTGCAGGTCAATAGAGCGGATCGCCAGCGAAGCGAAATTGCATCGCTAATCTGGTCGGTAGCCGAGGTCATCGCTGAGTTGTCGCGATTTTTCGACCTGCAGCCTGGCGACTTGATCTACACCGGAACACCCGAAGGCGTAGGACCTGTGATCAAGGGCGACCTGATGACAGGCGGCATCGATGGCTTGGGTGAAATCAATGTACGCGTGGCCTGACGGTTCTTTGCCGCTGATGCCGAAGTAGGCAAAGTGCCCATTGAGCATCCGGCAGAGCTGCTCAGATCGCTCGAGAGGTGCTGAACGTCAAATCTCGTTGCGCTTCGCTAACCCGCTGATCACATCGCCGGCCCGAAACGACAGCGCTTGGATCGTCATGGTCGGCTGACCGCGCCCAGAGGTCACAAAGCTCGAGCCGTCACACAGAAACAGATTCGGCACGTCGTGGGTGCGGTGATTCTTGTCGATCACCGAGCTCGCGGGGTCATTGCCCATGCGGCAGGTACCGAGCAGGTGGACGCCGCCGCGGTTAGGGCTCACCTCTCCTCGCCAGATCTTCTGCGCGCCGGCGGCCTGCATGATCTCGAACGCGCGGTCCTGCAGAAATCGGGACGTGGCCAGATCGTCTGCATGGTCCTTGTAGGTCACGCGAATGGCGGGAACGCCCCACGGGTCTTTGAGCGTAGGATCGATGCTCACGCTATTGCTCTCAACCGCAAGCGAGGTGCAATGGCCATCGGATGTCATGGAATGCGTAAACGCCTCCAGTCGTGCCTTGAGCGGCTCTCCCCACAGCGGCAGGTCGCCACCGGAGGCGAGCGCCCAGCCAACCGGCTCTACGCCGATGCGCGCATCGATGCCGCCACCGCCATAGAAGCCACGCGTGGGGTCGGAATTATAAAAGTCGTGCAACACACGTGACACCTGCACGCTCTTGTATTCGTTGAGTTCATGTTCGAACACCGCGTGCACGGGGCAACCCTGATTGAACATGAGGTACTTGCCCACCAGCCCACTTGAGTTGGCCAGTCCCTGTGGAAAGCGGCTGCTGGTCGAGTTGAGCAGCAGACGAGGCGTTTCCGCACCGTTGGCTGACAGCACCACGGCCCGCGCCTTCTGGAATTTCTCGCGCTTGTCTCGGTCAAAGTAAGCCACCCCGGTAGTGCGGCCGCGTTCGTTGATCTCGACCCGAAACACATAGCTCTGCGCTCGAATCTCACAGCGCCCGGTGGCTTCGGCTTCTGGAATCATCGAGTACAGCGACGGCGACTTCGCCCGCGCCTCGCAGCCGTAGCCCATGCAGAAGCCACAATGTACGCATGCGCCACGCCCACGATAAGGTCGCGAGTTGATTCCCAGCGGCGCGGGAAAGGGATGATAACCAAGCTTGCGGGCACCGCGTTCAAACAACACGCCCGAGGACTTCACCGCCAGCGGCGGCATCGGGTACGGCCTGGTGCGCGGCGGATCGAACGGGCTCGCGTTCGCAAGGCCCGAAACGCCTACCTCCCATTCAACCTTGGTGTAGTAGGGCTCCAGATCGTGATAGGAGATTGGCCAGTCGGCAAAGCCGGTGCCAGCAATACCTCCAAGAACGCTGCGTTCGTGAAAATCGATCTCGTGCAGGCGCCAGTAGTTGCCGGTGAAGTGATTGCTGCTGCCGCCCACTAGGCGCGCATACACAGCTGAATTGCCAAACGCCGGCCGCTCGGCGGTCTTGGAAGGATCGTCCCTGAAGGTTTGCGGATTGATTGCTGGGCTGTTGGTAATGCCGTTTAAATAGTGATACTTCAGTTCATCATGCTCGAAATCGGCTGAAGTCAGGCGTGGCCCCTGCTCGAAGACCACCACGCTGAAACCCGCGCGCGATAGCTCGCGCGCAACCGTTCCGCCCGAAGCCCCGGAGCCCACAACGATGAAATCCACGGCGTCGCTGGGCTTGAACACGCGCGCGGTCAAGACTGCGGCTCCGATATTAGGGGAGTGAAACCTGGGTACGGGACGAAGCCGGTGTAGTCGCGATCGTAGTAACCGAAGGGTGGCGTGAACGCATGCTGATCTTCGAAGCCAATGAGCTTCCAGCCTCTCTGTTGATAGTTTCCGGCATAGCGAGGATCCGTGAACATGCCGATCAGGGTCAGCATGCGTACGTTGTCGAAAAATGCGGTTCGATCCATGGTGCTGAGAAAAGCGTGCTGCTGCTCAGCACTCCCTGCGGCGAACGAGGATGCGCCCGGGTAGGCTGCTCGAAACGCCGTTTGAAAGGCGCGCAGCCCCTCGCGAAAACTCGGCGCCAGACCCGAAAAAAAGGTTGCCAGAGAACGATCGATGAAGAAAATCACATGCGCTTCACGAGCACCCGCAGTCTTGCCGCTCGGTACGATCAGAGCGGCTATGGCATCGACGTCGGCGGCATCATCGGCGCTGAAAAATTCATGCCCAGTGGGCGTGGGCATGCTTGCGGCCTGCGTGGCATGGTCATGCGCTGCGGTGATCTCGGGCCATTGCGAGGCAAGCCACGCACTCGTCAGAATGCCGCCGCTGGACAGTAGAAACGAGCGTCGCGCATAACCGTTGGGATCGCCGGGTTCGTTCATGTGCTTCCCCATCGTGGCCGCAGTGTGCCGAATGCTGATCATTGTCTGGACACAAACGCGCGTCAAGACTCCGAAGAGGCCGAGCCCCATAGGTGGAAGTGATCACCTCGGACTATGACGCGCTCTCGGAGAAGCAAATCGATGCCAACACTGCCGAGATTACGCTGAAGAAAGCGGGCAAGGCCGTCGGTACGACCCGCCGAACAGTGTCCAAGGACGGCAAGACACTGACCGCGACCGCTGGGATCACTGACGCCAAGGGCGTGAAGTCTAAGCAGTTGAGCGTCTACGACCGGCAGTAGTGCTGGCAGCCCGATGGCCATGACCGCAGGTTCGGTTGGCACCGGAGGCCAGGATTCCGGATCATAGACACCCGCGCGTCACTATCTGGTTCGACTGAAGTCTGACCCAGAGGTTGTACTACTATGCTTCCCGACGGCAAGAAGCCTTGAGTCAAGGAGAGCCTAGGATGGCCATGCTTCTGCGCAAAGGGGAGACGACAGACGGCCCCGCGGTCGGCACAATTTGTTACCGCGCATTCAAAGCCATCGCCGATGGGCATAGCTTCCCGCCTGATTTCCCTAGCCCCGAAATAACTGCTGATTTGCTCACCGGATTGATCGACCACGAAGGTTTTTTCAACGTAGTGGCCGAGATCGATGGAACCATCGTGGGCAGCGGCTTTCTTGACGAGCGCAATTTAATAAGCGGCATCGGTCCTGTTACGGTCGATCCGTCGCTACAGAACGAGGGGGCCGGCCGCTCACTTATGCAAGCGGTCATGCGGCGTTCACATCAGCGAGGCGTCGCTGGCATACGGCTGGTTCAGGCCGGCTACCACAGCCGTACCCTTGCTCTCTATCTCAAGCTAGGCTTCGAGGTGCGCGAGCCGTTGGCATGTCTACAAGGGCCTGCGGTACGCAAGGCCGTTGCCGGCCACGCGGTGCGTCCTGCGACCAGCAATGATCTCTCCGCGTGTAACCAACTGTGCTCTCGTGTGCATGGGCACGAGCGAGGCGGTGAACTGACCGATGCGATTGTTCGAGGCGTGGGTTGGGTAGCGGAGCGTGCGGGCCGCGTGACCGGCTATGCGACCCCTATCGCGTTTTTCGGCCATGCGGTGGGCGAGACGAACGACGACATCAAGGCGCTCATAGGAGCTTCGGATTCCTTCCCAGGGCCTGGCTTTCTGGTCCCGACGCGCAACGGCGAGTTGATGCGCTGGTGTCTCGCGGAGGGCCTTCGCATCACTCAGACGCTGACGCTAATGACCATCGGTCTTTATAACCGGCCCGAAGGCGCTTGGCTGCCATCCGTCGCGTACTGAATCGCCGATGACTTGAAGCGCCTTGAAGCGCAATCCCGAGTGCGCTCGCGCAGGTTGTTTGCCCGGTTCAACCGATCGATAACAGGCATCTCTATTCGCGCTCAGGCAAAGAAGTTCGGCGGCGTACGCTGGGTGCACTCATGGCCCACGCCATGAGTCACGCAAACCGAACTCAGACCATTGGCAGCAGCCGCTGAAAATTCGACGACCAAGGCATTGCATTTTCAACGAACAGGCTGGCATTGAGCACAGCCGCGTCATCGAAACGGTTGCCCACTATCTGCATTCCGATTGGCATACCGTCAGAGGACACTCCTGCGGGTACGGACGCGGCGGGATGTCCTGTATAGTTGAAATAGCTGGTCAACGCCCATCCAATCAGCGGTTCGACTTGCACACCATTTATCCGCGATGGGCCAATGGTATCGCCGCCAATATTGTTCTTTATACCGACGCAAGCCGTCGTCGGCGTGCATAAAAGATCGTAGCGGTCGAGCGTGGCTTGGATCCGCTCATACACCATTGTTCGAAGAAGCTGATCTCGATTTCGCTCGCGCGTCGAGGCTGACAGAACCAAGTCGATCCACCGACGATGCATTTCAGTTAGATCATTCGGATGATCGCGTAGAATATCGATGCCGTTAGCTTTTAGCTGATCGAGACCTTCTATTTGCGAATTGACAATCAGGCGGCACCACAACTCACCCAATTCGAGATGGTTCGCTGAGAATCCCAGATGCACCTCCTCAACGATCGCCCCAGCGTCCTGAAAGACGCGCAACGCCTGCTGCATGGCCTGAGCGATCTCCGCCGCGACGGGATAACTATCGAGGTTCGGCGAATAGGCAATTCGAAGTCCAGCGACATCACCGCGAATAGTGGTGCGATCGACCTTTGGCCCCAAGGCGACGAATGGGTCGCGAGAGTCGAAGCCCTCCAGCACCTCAAGGGCGATCAGTGAATCCTCGACGGTACGAGTCACCACTCCGTCGAATAGAAATGGACTGACGCCCCCGAAGGCATTGGGCCGGATCGGCATCGGGATACGGCCAAAACTAGGCTTCAAACCGAATAAACCGCAGAAGGCAGCCGGAACCCTGGTCGAACCCCCGCCATCGGTTGCTTGCGCTATAGAGACCAGTCCGCTGGCAACGGCCGCCGCCGATCCGCCCGATGAGCCGCCAGCGTTATAGGACACATCGAACGGGTTTCTCGATGCACCAAAGAGGGGGTTATCGCCCGTGCCGCGGAAACCAAATACGGCGGCATTTGTTTTGCCTACGATTATTGCGCCCGCCTTCTCCATGCGCTCGACCCAAAGCGAATCGAACGTCGCGATGTTATCGCGCAGCGCTGGAACTCCCCCGAGCGTGGATGGCCATCCGACTTTGAAGTCATAGAGATCCTTCATCGCTACCGGAACGCCACCCAAGGGACCAATATTCGCACCGCGGCGCAGCGCTGCCTCCAGAGCAGCGGCCCGACTCAGAGCTTCTTCGGATCCCAGATGAACGAATGCATTGATGTTCGCATTTTTGCGCTCGATGCCTGCCAGAGTCGCCTGCGTAAGCTCGACTGGCGAAATCTTGCCCTCCTTGATCCATGAGGCTAATTCGGAAGCGGACGCCGTCGCCGCGATGCTGGAAAGATTGACTGTCATGGTGCCATTCACCTTATTTCGACAAGCGATGTGATCGCAAGTACGGCAAGGTGCTCAGTTAGCAAGCAAAGATTGCCGACACCTGATTGTGTAGACGGCTTGGCCCATGCGACGCTGCCGCTCACGCAGATCTCGCACACGACTGCCCCTCACGCAGCGACTCCATTCCACTCCGCGAAGAAGTTCGTTGGCGCGCCTTATACAGAGATCGGAAAATAGACGCGCAAATAATCTGAGCAATTACGCTCAAGATTATGATTTTAAAGATACAGTACAAGGTGCGGTAGCGGGGCAGGATTTCGAATTATAACGAGGGAATTAGTGATCGCGCCACGCAAGCGATAGCGACCCTCGGCTGAGCCACGCGGCACTTCGCCAGCAAATTGGTAGCGGGGGGGGGGGATTTGATCTTTATATCAATCATCCACTGGCGATGTGATTGGCAACGCTTGCTGCCCTCTTCCTTGGTGCACGTATTGGGCCACCAGATCGACCATCATGTGAAGGAAGAGGAAGGAGAGATGTTTCCCGAGGCAAAGAAGGCCAAGGTCAATACTGACGCGCTCGGTTCAACCATGTCCAAGCGCAAGATCGCCGTGCTGGGCAGTTCGAGTGAGAGCGGCTCTGCGTGTATCCGGTCTATGCGGCCTTGGTTGAGTCCACCTCAATGCTGCGCTGCTCGATGACTTCCTCGGTCCATACTCGAAAGAACCGCAGTCGGCTGTGGCCGAACGCTGTGCTGAATGCGACATCCGCAGCGTCACGGCCCCGTGCGATCATAATTCGGCCGATACGACGGGCATTGTTTCGAGGATCAAAGCTGTGCCACGCGTGCCCTAGATACACTTCCATGCAGGCGGCGAAATCCATGGGCGCATCCACGGTTTGGACGCCGATGTCGCCCAGATAACTGGTGCAGTAACGCGCCGGAATGTTAATGCATCGGCACAACGCAATCGCCAAGTGCGCCATATCGCGACATACGCCCTGCCGTTCGACATAGGTCTGATAAGCAGTCTTCGTACTGCTGGCGTATCGGTAACCAAAGGCCACGTGCTGATTCACGAAGTCGCAGATCGCTTGAACGCGATTCCAACCAGGCGCGATATGCCCGAACAAACGCCACGCCTCGTTCATCAGCAGATCCGTCTCACAGTAGCGACTGCCGAGCAGGTACGAAAACACTTCACTGGGCAAACTCTCTACCGGTACCTCAAGCGCGTCCAGAACTGCCGCTTCGGGCACGCCACTGTCTTCGATAAGGCCGTCTGCCTTTAGCGTCACAGCCCCACCGCGACAGACAAAGCGTGCACAGGTATTGCCGAACCCGTCGATATGATACGTGGGGGACAAGCTTGGTGCGACGTACAGTTCATCCGATCGAACGATCCGCTGGGTGGCGTTGGGCTGGGCAGCCAACATCACGACCATGAGGACGCCGGGCGCACTATCATAGGCAATGTCGTATCCAAAACGAATCAGCATAACCTTCTCTCGATCGACCTTTGACGCCACTTGCAGGTCCCATCGTAAAGACCTAGGTGTGGATGCGAGAGTCTCTAGAGTGTCAAGCCCATGTGGGAGTTCACTTACAAAGCCATTGCGCAGAGCGCGGTCCCCGTTGGCAGGACGCAGATCTGATCCTCCGTAGTTGGTACGAGGTAGCGGCGAATCCGCGACTCGTTCTGTGTGGTTGTCTTAAGGGCGAACTCACGTCTTCAGTCGCAAGGCGCCTCCGAATGCGAGGTCCATTTGCTCGATGCCGTGAGACGGGTAGTCTTTGCCGTCGTAGAGCACGTCCACCGTGTAATCGATGGGGCCGCCGGTCTTGAACTTTCCGGTGCAGTGGATGTGGACGCCGCCGGGGATGGGGGTCCGCTCCATCAGGAGACTGGCCATGGGGTCGGTGGGGTAGTTGGACGTCACCATGTTGCGGCTCCACACTCCAATGGTGTTGTCCCCGGAGGTCGGGTCGGCCGCGAAGGCGGGGGCCGCGAGGGCCGCGCCGATCAAGGCCAAGGTGCAGGTGACTGCACCGTCTGTTCGTTGTCTCGTCTTTCGCTACTGCTTGTCCCAGACCACGGTGAAATTCAACGGCTCGCCCTTGGCGTTGGTGC
>JBEKUL010000042.1:0-35942 GCA_049515055.1 Steroidobacteraceae bacterium
GCGAGGTTTACTCCATGGTTCATACTGGAGTGGGGGCGCATCTGGCGCGATCATCGCCCCGATGTGCTCGCTCTGTTGTAGGAGTCAATCAATTTGGGTGTTCCACTGATCCAGGCATACCGCGTCGGCCGCTACATCGCCGGGCGCAAACTGCGCGGCGTGAAACGCTATCCGCTCGTGCTCATGCTCGAGCCCCTTTTCCAGTGCAATCTGGCCTGCGCCGGCTGCGGCAAGATCGATCATCCGAAGGACATCCTGCAGAAGCGACTGAGCGTCGAAGAGGCGCTGGGCGCGGTGGACGAATGCGGAGCCCCGATGGTATCGATCCCTGGCGGGGAGCCGCTGATTCATAAGGATATGCCGCAGATCGTCGCGGGCATCGTCGCGCGCCGCAAGTTCGTCTACCTGTGCACCAATGCGATTCTGCTGCCCAAGCACATCCATGAGTACCGCCCCTCGCCCTACCTGACCTTCTCGATTCACCTGGACGGCAATCGTGAGCGGCACGATGAGTCGGTGTGCCAGGAAGGCGTGTTCGACAAAGCGGTCGCGGCGATCCGGCTGGCGCGCAGCCAGGGCTTTCGCGTCACGATCAACTGCACTTTGTTCAACGGCGAGGATCCGGACGAAGTCGCAGCCTTCTTTGATGAAGCCATGAGCCTCGGCATCGAAGGCATCACGGTGTCCCCCGGCTACAGTTACCACCATGCGCCGCGCCAGGATGTATTCCTCGGCCGCAGCGCCAGCAAGCGGCTGTTTCGCGAGATTTTCAAGCGCCGGGGCAAGGCGGAGCATGGCGCCTCGAAGCGCCGCTGGTCCTTCAATCATTCCGCGCTGTTCCTGGACTTCCTCGCCGGCAACCAGGCGTATCAATGCACGCCCTGGAGTACGCCGACCTACAACATCTTCGGCTGGCAGCGGCCCTGCTATCTGCTCACCGATGAGGGCTACGCACCGAGTTTTCGCTCCCTCATGCAGGACACCGAGTGGGAGCACTATGGCGTCGGGCGCAACCCGGCCTGTGACAACTGCATGGCCCATTGCGGCTTCGAAGGCACGGCGGTGGATGACGCCTTCATGCACCCGCTCAAGGCGCTCAAAGTGGCTCTGCGCGGGCCGCGGGTCAGCGGTCCGATGACACCGGAGCTGCCGGTGCTGTATGCGGAGGGCGCGCGGCGCGTTGCGGCGGTCATCGCGCCCAGCCAGATCGGGCGTGCGAATCATGGCCCCGACGAGCGCACCAGCGCCGAGCTGCAATGACGGAGCGGCCAGCGTCGGGGCTACCCGCGCGCACGTGAACAGCAGCACCGGTGCCCGGCACACCGGCGATGAATTCACTCTACGCCTTGAGTCCTGGCGTGAGCGCATGGAGCTCGCCCTGGCGGCGCGGCTGCCTGGCGCCGACAGCGTGCCCGCGCGCCTGCATCAGGCGATGCGCTACAGCGTGCTGGGTGGCGGCAAGCGCGTGCGGCCGGCACTGCTGTTTGCCGCCGCGCGCGCGGTAGGGCTCGCCGAAGACGATGTCGAGGCGGCCGCCTGCGCGCTCGAGCTCGTGCACGTGTACTCGCTCGTGCACGATGATCTGCCGGCGATGGACAACGACGATCTGCGTCGCGGGCGCCCGACCTGTCACAAGGCCTTCGATGAGGCTACAGCGCTGCTGGTGGGGGATGCGCTGCAGGCGCTGGCATTTCAGTTACTGGCGCGCGATCCGGCTCTACCGGCCTCACCGGCTATACGTTTGCGGCTCATTGAACTGCTTGCCGACGCCGGTGGCAGCTTCGGCATGGCGGGCGGACAGGCGATCGATCTGGCGGTACAGGGCCAGCGACTCGACGAGGTTCAGGTCGAGGACATGCACTCGCGCAAGACCGGCGCGCTGATCCGTGCCAGCGTCATGATGGCCGCGGAGTGCGTGCCGAGCCTGGAGCCGCGGCTGCACAAGGCGCTCGAGCGCTTTGCGGACCCGATTGGTCTGGCATTCCAGATTCAGGACGATTTGCTCGACGTGATCGGGGACGCGGCGGCCCTGGGCAAGGCGACCGGCGCCGACAGCGAGCGTGCCAAGCCTACCTATCCGGCCGTCATCGGCGTCGAGGCCTCAAAGGAGCGGGTAAGCCTGTTGCATGCCCAGGCCATTGAAGCGCTGACGCCCTTCGGCGTGCGCGCCGAGGCGCTGCGTGCCATGGCGCACTGGCTGCTCGCGCGCCGGCATTAGCGTAGGATGTCGCGAGATCCTCTGCAAACGGATTCCGGCATGTCCGACGAGGCCTACCAGGAGCGCATACTGCCGCACGTATCGCGCACCTTTGCGCTGACGATCCCGCAGTTGCCGCCCGCGCTGCGTACGCCGGTCACGAACGCTTATCTGCTCTGCCGTATGGCCGATACGATCGAGGATGAACCGGCATTGTCGGCCGGCGCTACCTTGCGGCTGTTGCAACGCTTTGTGGCGGTGGTCGATGGCCGCGAGCATGCGGCCGCGCTGGCCGTCGAGGTCGCCTCGCAGCTCTCGCGCCAGACCCTGCCGGCCGAACGCGAGCTGATTCTCAACATGGAGCGGGTGGTGCGGCTCACGGCCGGGTTCGCCGAGCCGCAGCGCGCTCCAATCCAGCGCTGCATCGAAGTCATGTGCGGCGGCATGCACCAATTCCAGCACACGGCGAGCCTGCGTGGTGTGCCGCGCTCGAGTGACCTGGACGATTACTGCTACTACGTGGCCGGTGTCGTGGGCCAGATGCTCACGGAGCTGTTCTGCGCCTACTCGCCGGGGATCATGCGGCGGCGCCGCGCACTGCAGGAGCTCGCGGTGTCATTCGCGCAGGGTCTGCAGATGACCAATATTCTCAAGGACGTTTGGGAGGATCGCAGGCGCGGAGCCTGCTGGCTGCCGCAGGAAGTGTTCTCACGCTACGGTCTGGAGCTCGCGCAGCTGTCGAGCGAGCATCCGGATGCGCGCTTCGATGCCGCGTTTCGCGAGCTCATCGGGGTCGCACACGCACATCTGCGCAACGCGCTGGCATTCACCCTGTTGATTCCCCGCAGACACACGGGCATCCGCCGCTTCTGTCTGTGGGCGATCGGCCTGGCGGTACTCACGCTGCGCAATATCGAGCGCACACCCGGCTTCACCTCCGGGCAGCAGATCAAGGTCTCGCGCTCAGCGGTGCGCATGACGCGCATACTGACCTCGCTGGCGGTGCGCAGCGACTGGGCATTGCGAGCCCTCTTCGAGCGTGCGGCGCGCGGCCTGCCGCTCGCGGCGCCTGCCGCGGCACGCCCTCTGCCGCATGCTGCCCAGTACGGCCAGAGTGCGCATCCCGCACCGCTGGACGACGCCGGCGGTCTGGCCGAGGGGAGTTCAGCGCGTTGACCAGCAGTACCCAGGCGCTCGCGGCGCGCGCGCACCGACCCGCCACGGCTGTGGAGCGGCTCAGTGCGACGGCATCGCTGGACCAAAGCATTGAGCATGCGCGCGATGCGCTGATCGCTCTGCAGAATGCGCAGGGCTATTGGCTCTTCGAGCTCGAGGCCGATTGCACGATTCCCGCCGAATACATCCTGATGATGCATTATCTGGATGAGATCGATGCGGTGCTCGAGGCCAAGCTGGCCGCATATCTGCGCGCTCACCAGGCCGAGCACGGCGGCTGGCCGCTCTACCACGGCGGCGCACTGGACGTCAGCTGCAGCGTCAAAGTCTATTATGCGCTCAAGCTGGCCGGTGACAGCCCGCAGGCCCCGCACATGCAGCGCGCGCGCGCAGCCATTCTCGAGCGCGGCGGGGCCGCCCGCAGCAATGTGTTCACGCGCATCGCACTGGCGCTGTTTGGGCAGGTGCCCTGGCGCGCGGTGCCCTATATTCCGGTCGAGATCATGTTGCTGCCGCGGTGGTTTCCATTCCATATCGACCGGGTGTCGTATTGGTCGCGCGCTGTCATGGTCCCGCTGTTCGTGCTGTGCACCTACAAGCCGCGCGCGCGCAATCCGCGCGACATTCATATCGGCGAGCTGTTCACGACGCCTCCGCAGCAGGAACGACACTATTTTCGATTGTCGCCCGATCGGTCCGGGCCGCTCGCCAAAGTGTTTCGCGTGGTGGATCGTGTGGCGCTGTACCTGCTCGAGCCGCTGATCCCCAGGCCCATGCGCGCGCTCGCCACACGCCGCGCCGAGGAGTGGATTCTCGCGCGATTGAATGGCGAGGATGGCCTTGGCGCGATCTTCCCGGCCATGGTCAACGCGCTGGAAGTGCTGGTATTGCGGGGCTACCCGAGCAATGACCCGCGCCGCGTGCTGGCCAAGAGGGCGCTTGAGAAATTGCTGGTCATCGACAGCTCGAGCGCTTATTGCCAGCCATGCGTGTCACCGATCTGGGATACCGCGTTGGCCAGCCTGGCCATGCAGGCGGTCGGGGGCATCACGGCCCTGAGCGCCGCGGATCGCGCGCTCGAGTGGCTGCGCTTGCAGCAACTGAGCGATGAGCCCGGGGACTGGCGCGTCAGTCGCCCCGCACTCGCGGGCGGCGGCTGGGCCTTTCAGTTTGCAAACGCCTTCTATCCGGACCTCGACGATACGGGCGTGATCGCCTGGACGATGCAGCAGGCCGGCAATCCCGGGCGCTACGCCGAGAGTCTGGATCGGGCGCTGAATTGGCTCGTTGGCATGCAAAGCGCCAATGGCGGCTTCGCATCCTTCGATGTGGACAATGTTCACTACAATCTCAATTACATTCCATTCGCCGATCACGGCGCCCTGCTCGATCCACCGACCAGCGATGTCACGGCGCGTGTCGTGACGGCGCTGGCGCTGGTGGGCCGGCAACAGGATAAAGCGGCGCTCGAGCGGGCTATCGTCTTCCTGCGCAACGAGCAGGAAGCTGACGGCTCGTGGTTCGGCCGCTGGGGCACCAATTACATCTACGGCACCTGGTCGGTGCTCGCCGCCTTGGGGCGTGCGGGCATCGACGCCGGGGATGAGACTGTGCGTCGCGCCGTGGGCTGGCTGCAATCGCGGCAGAACGCCGATGGGGGCTGGGGCGAGAGCAACGATAACTACGCGCCGGCGCCGAAATCGGCCGACCACACGCCGAGCACGCCCTATCAGAGCGCCTGGGCGCTGCTCGCGTTGCTGGCGGTCGGGGAGGGCGGCTCGGCCTGCGTGCGCGCCGGTATCGATTATCTGCTGCGAACACGGCGCGCCGATGGGCTCTGGAGCGATCCGAGCTTCACTGCGCCGGGTTTCCCGCGAGTGTTCTATCTGAAGTATCACGGCTATTGCGCCTATTTCCCGCTCTGGGCGCTGGCCTCTTATCGGCAGCATCTGCGATCCGGAGCCGCCCATTGAGGGTAGTGGGGATCGTGTGCGCCTTGCCGGCCGAGGCACGTCATCTGGGTCCCGCGTCACGAGCGCAAGCGACGATCTCCACACTGAGCGATGGAACACTGCTGGCCATCAGCGGCATGGGCTGCACGGCGGCTGCGCGGGGCGCACGTGCGCTGCTCGATGCCGGCGCGAGCGCGCTGGCAAGCTGGGGCATGGCCGGAGGGCTCGATCCGGCATTGGCCGCGGGCGCTATTTTCCTGCCCAGCCAGATCGTGGACATCGACGGCGACTCGCTCATGACGACGCGGCATTGGCGCGAGCGGCTCAGCGCCGCGGTCAGCGCGCATCACCCGGTGGCGCGCGGCAAATTGCTGACCAGCGCGACAGCGATCGCCAGCGTCGCGGACAAGGCCGCTTTGTTTACCCGCACTGGCGCGGCAGCGGTGGACATGGAGAGCCTCGCGGTGGGACAGGCTGCCAGCGCACGTGAGCTGCCGTTCATTGCCGTGCGCGTGATCATCGATGGTGCCTGCGATGCACTGCCGGCGGCGGTGGCGGCTGCGGCCGACCATGCTGGGCATCTGCGGCTCTGGCGCCTGATTGGCGCCCTGGCCCGCTCGCCCACCGAGCTCGCGCCGTTGATTCGCCTCGCCAGGCGCTATCGCGCCGCCAGCCGTTCGCTTGCGGCGCTCGCGCGCGTGGGCTCGCTCGCAGCGTACGCCTTCGCAGGTGCCCCAGACGTCGGCCCATGAGGGCGCTGGTCACCGGGGCGAGCGGCTTCGTCGGCTCGGCCGTCGCCAGGGCGCTGTTGCGCGAAGGCTGGCAGGTGCGCGCGCTCGTGCGCAAGGACTCGGATCGTCGCAATCTGCAGCTCCCCGCGCTGCAGATCGTCACGGGTGAGCTGGCGGACAGCGGCTCGCTCGAGCGCGCGCTGGCACAGTGCGAGGCGCTGTTCCACGTTGCGGCAGACTACCGGCTCGCGACGCTCGAGCCCGCGCAGCTGTATCGCACGAATGTGGAAGGCACGCGCAACATCCTGCAGGCCGCGCGCCGCGCCGGGATCGCGCGCGTGGTCTATACGAGCAGCGTTGCCACCATCGGCCTGCCCGCCGACGGCTCCCCGGGCCGCGAGGACACGAGCGTTGCGCTCGCCGATATGATCGGACACTACAAGCGCTCGAAGTTCCTGGCCGAGCAATTGGTGCTCGAGCTGTCTCGCGCTGGCGCGCCGGTGATCATCGTCAATCCCTCCACACCGATGGGGCCGGGTGACGTGAAGCCCACGCCTACCGGGCAATTGGTGCTCGACGCCGCCTCGGGCCGCACGCCCGCATACATCGATACGGGGCTGAACATCGTGCACGTGGATGATGTCGCGGCCGGCCATTTGCTTGCGTTTCATCGCGGGCAGGTTGGCGAGCGCTACATTCTGGGCGGCCAGGACATGACGCTGCGCGCGATTCTGGCCGAGATTGCGCGCATTGTCGGGCGCAAGGCCCCGCGCATCCGCCTACCGCGTCTTGCGGTACTGCCGCTTGCCTATGCGGCCGAAGCCTGGGCCCGCGGCACGGGACGCAGCACGCGCATTACAGTGGAAGGCGTGCGCATGGCGCGCAAGCGCATGTACTACTCGAGCGACAAGGCGGCGCGCGAGCTCGGTTATGCCTGGCGCGAGCCGGCCCGGGCGCTCGAGGACGCCGTGGGATGGTTTCGCGAGCAGGGGTACCTGCGCGGCAGCCGTCAACGATGAGGCTGCAGCACTATTGCAGTCAGCACCAGGCCGTCGCGTACCAGAAAGCGCCCCGCGAATGTGCAAGAGGGCAATTGCAGGCCCGATACTGGCGCAATACGCAGCCTCGCCTCGAACGCGCCGGTGTCGGGCTCAAAGTTCAGGACGGCCTGATCGAAACTCAGCCTGCGCCGCGTGAGCGGAAACCATGCTTTGTACAGGCTCTCCTTGGCACTGAAGAGCACGCGGTCCCAATGCACTCCCTCGGGCGCGCCCGATAGCCAGGCGCGCTCCTCTGGTATCGACACGCGCTCCAGTACGTTTGCGGGCAGTTCTTCGTGCACTTCTGCATCGATGCCAATCGCCAGTGCGTCGGCAATTTTGGCGGCAGCGGCGGCGCGATATCCCGGACAATGCGTGATACTGCCTACCACCCCAGGTGGCCAGAGCGGCTCGCGATGCCGGCCGCGCAGGATCGCAGTCTCGGGCAGGCCCAGCTCGCGCAGCGCCTGGCGCGCGCAGCTGCGGGCGGCCGTGAACTCCCGGAGCCTGCTCGGTACCGCGCCGCGGATTTGGGCGGCCTCCTGCGCCAACAGGTAGCCGTGTGCATCCTCGCCCTGAAGCTCGGCCGATACCACGCCGGCGGGCAGCAGTTGCGCAATCAGATTCGGGCTATGGCGAGCCGGCGATGGCATCATTGTTGCACCCATGATCAGGCCATGATGAGTCACGAGGCAACCGATGCGAGCGCATGAACCGATCGCGCCGATGAATCGGCGCTCGCTGTTCAAAATGATTGGCATGATCGCTGGCAGCGCGGTCATGTACGAGGCGATGTCGCAACTGGGGCATGCCGGCGAGTCCGGCTATAGCGGACCCATCCGGCTCGAGGGCGACCCAAAGGGTACTTCTGTTCTGATCCTGGGTGCGGGTCTGGCAGGTATGACAGCCGCGCTCGAGCTGCGCAACGCCGGCTATAATGTCCAGTTACTCGAATATAACGATCGACCCGGGGGCCGCAACTGGTCGCTCTATGGCGGCGACACCTATACGGAACTGGGTGGCTTCACGCAGCACGTGCAATTTGCCGACGGGCTGTATCTGAACCCGGGTCCGTGGCGCATTCCCCATCACCATCGGGCGGTGCTGGATTATTGCCAGCGCCTGAAGGTGCAGCTCGAGCCCTTCACGCAGGTCAATTACGCGGCCTACCTGCATTCCTCCAAAGCGTTCGGGGGCAAAGCACAGCCCTATCGGGAAGTGCAGGCAGACTTCAACGGCCACGTGGCCGAACTGCTCGCGAAGGCCGCTAACCAAAGTCAGCTCGATCAGGCCGTGAGTCAGGAGGACAAGGAGATATTGCTCGAAGCCATGCGCGCATGGGGGGCCCTGGATCAAAGCTATGAATATAAGAAAGGACTGTTGACGAGCGAGCGCCGGGGCTACGTGTCCGATCCGGGCGGCGGTCTGACTTCCACGCCCACGCCTTCCGAGCCGCTCGCGCTACGCGAGGTGCTGCAATCGCGGCTCTGGGGCGCACTGATTGCCGGACATGTCTATGAATTACAGAGCTCGCTGTTTCAGCCCGTGGGCGGCATGGGCATGATCGGGCGTGCATTCGGCCGCGAGCTCGGTAATCTGATCCGTTACAACGCGAAAGTGACCGGCATCAAGCAGGACGAGCGCGGCGTCACGGTCTCCTATCAGGACAGCAGGAGCGGCGGCCCGATCCAGCTCGAGCAGGCCCAATGGTGCGTGTGCACTATTCCGGCCTCGATCCTGAGCCAGATTCCGATGAATGTCGGGGCGCCGATGAGAAATGCGATCGACGCGATCTATTACGATGCAGCGATCAAGGTCGGACTGCAGTTCAAGCGCCGCTTTTGGGAGCAGGACGAGTCCATTTACGGCGGCATCTCTTATACGGATTTGCCCAACGCATTGATCGGCTACCCGAACAGCCGCTATTTCGATGACGGACCGGGCGTATTGCTCGGCGCCTACACGTTTGGCCCGAATGCCGTCCAATATTCGGCGATGCCGCCGGAGGAGCGCATCAGGCGCACCGTGGAGTACGGCAGCCAGATTCATGCGCAATACCCGGCGGAATTCCAGCACGGTGTTGCTGTCGCCTGGCATCGCGTGCCCTGGACCCTGGGTTGTGCCGGGCACTGGACGGAGGAGCTGCGCGCACAGCATTTCGACAATCTATGTGCAATCGACGGCCGCATCGTGCTCGCCGGGGAACACGCCTCGCGCTTGCCCGCGTGGCAGGAAGGCGCGGTGCTATCCTCGCTGGATGCGATCAGGCGCTTGCATGCGCGCGT
Organism: Steroidobacteraceae bacterium; assembly: GCA_049515055.1. GTDB lineage: Bacteria > Pseudomonadota > Gammaproteobacteria > Steroidobacterales > Steroidobacteraceae > FEN-1191. Next base: position 9,382 of record JBEKUL010000042.1, read on the forward strand.
GTTGGCCGGGTAGAGCGATGAGGTGGCGCGTGGATCATTGGATTGGGCTGCTCGGCGTCGCCGCGCTGGCCGTGTCTTCAGCCTGCATGGCCGCCTCGGCGGTGGACATCAATGCCGGTATTTATGCGCAGCAAACTGGCGAGGAGCTCTACCGCGGGATCTGTCAGGGATGCCACATGCCCGACGCCCAGGGAGCTATCGGTGCCGGCGCCTATCCGGCGCTGGCTAACAACAAGCGCCTGATCGCGCGCGTGTATCCGGTCAGCGTCGTGATCAACGGACAAAAAGCGATGCCGTCATTTGGCGCCGATCTGTCCGATGAGCAGATCGCAAACGTCATCAATTATGTTCGTACGCACTTCGGCAACCACTACAAGGACGCGGTAACGGCCGCGAACGTCAAGGCGGCGAGGCGCTAGCAGGAGCCAGCCCGGCGAGCCGGGCCGATACCTGCACTGAGGGGAAATCATAAAGTCGCGCCGGGTTATCCACCAGGATCTGCTGGCGCAGCGCTTTCTCGGGAACCCAGTCGCCAAATAGATTCAGCAAGTGCGCATCGTCAACGTTGATGGCAGGGGAGAGCGTCTGCGCACCCAGACCCGATGCGCTGTTGGGGTGGGGCCAGTCCGTGCCCCACAAAATACGATCCGCGCGCGCGCGGATCAGCGCGCGTGCGAGAATGCCCATATCCTGGAAATTCGGAGCCTGCGTGGAGAGGCGATAGGCTGCGGATATCTTCACATAAGCCTTGCCGGATTGCAGGAGCTGCAATAGCGCCACGAAGCCCGGTTGTGCGACGCCGAGCTCACCACGTGCGCCGCCAAAATGATCGAAGACTACCGGCACACTTGCGTTCAGGACCGCATCCTTCAGTGCCGCGACGATATCGGGCGTCGTAAAGATCTGCACGTGCCAATTGCGGCTCGACAAGCGTCGCGCCAGCTCGGCGAATCGCTGTTGCGCGCTCTGTGCATCCGTGGCGCCTACGGTCAAATTTAATCTCGCGCCGCGCACGCCGGCCCGGTGCATCGCGTCGAGTTGTTGCTCGGAAGTTTGCTCATCGATGACGGCAACAGCGCGCGCGCTGGCGCCGAGCGTGCGCATGGCCCAGAGCGTTGCCGAATTGTCGGTGCCGTAGACGCTGGGTGTCACGATGACGACGCGCGAGATGCCCAGTGCGCGGTGCAGGCGCGCGAGCTGGGCGGGCAGGGCGATCGGCGGTGTATAGGTTCGCGCGCCCGACAAGGGGTACTGAGCAGGATCGCCGATTACATGTACGTGGCAATCACAGGTTCCCGGCGGAACTTTGAAATCAACGCGCGTGTAGGCCTTGCGCGCCTCGGCCAAAGATTCGCCGACATACAGGAGCGCGCCCGTTGCGACAGAGCCGCCGATAAGCCGACGCCGTGAGAGCATTTTTGTATTCCTGGTGTTGCCGGAACTATACTGCCGGCCCGCTTTGAATTCATATCAAGCACAGCGAACGCGGGCAAGCTGCGCCAAGAGGGAGAGAGCGATGCAAGCTCGTCATTTTCATATGCTCGCGGGTTGGATGCTGGCCGCGTGCGGGGCACTGTGCGCCGCGGGCGCGATGGCTGCCGATGCCGCTGCCGGTGCCGCTGCCGCCGCTGCGCGAGGAAACGTCACCGATACCTGGATTTTCTGGCCCAAGGATGGCCAGGCGCTCAAGTTCGAAGCCGCCATCAAGGAGCACGCCGCCTGGCGCAAGGGCGCCGGCGAAGGCTTCACCTGGTCGGTTTATCAGCCCGTAGTGGGTCGGGATCTTTCCTATTATGTGATTCGAACCAACGGCCACCATTGGCAGGACTTCGATGCGAACGAGGACTGGGGCGTCAAATCCAAAGCCGTCGCCGTGTTCAACCAGAAAGTGGCGCCATACGTTGCGCGCATGGAGCACTATTTCGGCGAGTTCGATCTGGACAACAGCCACTACACCGACAGCGATGACTACAAATATTTCTACGTCGACGAAATGCATGTGGAGCTGGGTGCGCGCGCGGAGTTGATGACCGCCCTGAGCGTCATCCACAAGGCTGTGGTCGATGAGAAGTGGCCCTTCAGCTATTTGATCGAGTGGACGACCGGCGGCAAGGAGTCCATGAATCTCGTAGTGCCCATGAAGGGGTACGCGGATCTGGCCGATCCGAAACCGAGCGTGCGCGAGGTCTTGAGCAAGACGCTGGGGTCCCAGGGCGCCGCTGCCTCAGTCATCAGGCAGTTCAACCGCTCCTTCGATGATGCAACGGCCACGGTGTATCTCTATCGGCCGGACATCTCGACGCCGAAATAGCGCTGGGGCCGTGCGTGCGCGGCGGGCTTGCTCCTAGCGCACAGACGGCAGGTCGAGTGCATGCGCTTGCGCGCAGGCGATCGCCTCGGGATAGCCGGCATCGGCATGGCGCATGACGCCGGTGGCCGGATCATTCCACAGCACGCGCGCGATGCGCCTGGCGGCGTCCGGGGTGCCATCGCAGACAATCACGAGACCCGCGTGCTGAGAGAAGCCCATGCCGACGCCGCCGCCGTGATGAAACGACACCCAGGTGGCGCCCGATGCGGTATTGAGCAGCGCATTGAGCACAGGCCAGTCCGAGACCGCATCGGAGCCGTCCCGCATTGCCTCGGTTTCGCGATTCGGCGATGCCACCGAGCCCGAGTCCAGATGGTCGCGTCCGATGACCACGGGCGCCTTGAGCTCGCCGCTTGCGACCATCTCGTTGAACGCAAGTCCAAGACGATGCCGATCGCCCAGCCCGACCCAGCAGATGCGTGCCGGCAGTCCCTGGAACCTGATCCTGGCGCGCGCCATGTCCAGCCAGCGGTGCAAGGATTTATCCTCTGGCAACAGCTGCCTCACGCGCGCATCGATCCGATAGATGTCTTGCGGATCGCCTGACAGCGCGACCCAGCGAAACGGACCGACCCCGCGGCAGAACAGCGGCCGGATGTAGGCCGGGACGAATCCGGGAATGTCGAATGCGTTGCTCACGCCCTGAGCGAGGGCCATCTGCCGGATGTTGTTGCCGTAATCGACCGTGGGCACGCCGGCCTTCTGGAAATCCAGCATCGAGCGCACATGCACGGCCATTGAGGCCTTGGCCGCGTCGGCAACGCCGGTCGGATCACGCGCTCGCTCGGTAAGCCAGCGCTCGACGCTCCAGCCTATCGGCAGATAGCCATTTACCGGATCGTGCGCGGAGGTCTGATCGGTCAGCAGGTCGGGCCGCACGCCGCGCCGGTACAGCTCCGGCAATATCTCGGCGATATTGCCGAGCAAGCCAACCGACACGGGTCGCCGGTCCGTGCACGAGCGCATCACGATCTCGAGCGCCTCATCCAGGCTGTCGCTGGCGTAATCCAGATAGCCGGTGCGCTGGCGCATCTGGATGCGCGAGCGCTGGCACTCCACTACCAGGCACGAGGCGCCCGCCATTACCGCGGCGAGCGGTTGCGCACCACCCATGCCGCCGAGTCCCGCTGTGAGCAGCCAGCGCCCGGAGAGCTCGCCGCCATAATGCGTGCGGCCCATCTGCGCGAAGGTCTCATAGGTGCCCTGCACGATGCCCTGCGAGCCGATATAGATCCAGGAGCCGGCCGTCATCTGACCGAACATCATGAGCCCCTTGCGGTCGAGCTCGTTGAAGTGCTCCCAGGTGGCCCATTTGCCGGACTGAACGAGTAACGTCTGATCGCTCTGCAGTCGCCGAAGGGTCGCGATGATGGCGTCGTAGCTCTCCCAGTCGCGCGCCGCGCGGCCGATGCTGCCATAGACGACGAGCTCAGCCGGATGCTCGGCGACATCCGGATCCAGATTGTTCATGAGCATGCGCAGGGGCGCTTCCGTCGACCAGCTGCGGGCCGAAAGCGTGCTGCCGGTCGCAGCGTGAATCACGCGCGTGGTATCAGTGCGACTCATGCATCCCTCCGCCGTAAGCCATTGAGAAACTCGATGCAGCCGGCGAGCACCCGTGCGAGCACGCGGCTGAGCTCCTGCGCGCGTGCCGGATCGAAGGCGGCGGGCCAGTTCTGTGGATCAAGTGGCCCGTCCGGTTCAGCGAGATAACCGCGACAGGCGAGCTCCATCTGCACGGCATGCACCCCGTGCGTTGGCTGCCCGTAGTGCCGTATTGTCCAGCCGCCGCGGAAGCGCCCGTTCGTGATCCAGCTGAAGGCCGAGGCGGCACAGACTGCCTCGATACTGCGCGTCAGGGCCGGGTCACAGCTCGTCTCCTGGTTGGTACCAATATTGAAGTTCGGCAGCACGCCATCGAACAGGCGCCCGATGCGCGAGCGGATCGAGTGCGCGTCGTAGAGCACGAGGGCTGGATGCTGCGAGCGCAGCCGCTGGATCTCGACGGCCAGGGCAGTGTGGTAAGGGTCGAAAAAGCGCTCGCGGCGAGCGGCAATCTCCAGCTCATCAGGCTCGCAGCCGGCTCGATAGAGCGGCTCGCCGTCAAAGGTAGTGATTGGACACAGCGCCGTCGTGCTGCGCCCCGGATACAGCGATGTCCCGGAAGGGTCGCGATTCACGTCGATCACCGTGCGCGAAATCATGGTGCGAATCGTCGTGGCCTGCGACTGCGCTGCCATGTCATAGAGCCGGTGCACCCACCAGTCGGTGTCCTTGCGCCCGAGCCATGGCGAGAGCAGCCGTTCCTCGATGTCTTGAGGAATGTCCGTGCCGGTATGCGGCAAACTCACGATCAGTGGTGCGCTGCCACGCCGGATTTCGAGCCACCCATTCATGCGCAATGCATGAGCTCCGGCAACGGGATGTCCGGGATGGCCCGTAGGAGCGCACCGCTGCGCACCAAGGTGATGGCCTGGCTCATGTCAGTGTGCAGATAGCGATCGTTCGCGATGGGCGCAATGTGCTCGCGCACCAGAGCGCGAACCGCTTCCAGCGCGGCGCTGGACCGGATCGCACCGTGGAAATCGCAGCCTTGCGCGGCCGTCAGCAACTCGATGCCGATGATCGCCGCCGCGTTGTGCGCCATCGGCAGCAGGCGCCGCGCGGCCTGCGCGGCCATCGAGACGTGATCCTCCTGGTTCGCAGAGGTGGGAATCGAATCAATGCTCGCCGGGTGCGCTTGCTGCTTGTTTTCGGCGACCAGCGCGGCTGCCGTAACCTGCGCCAACATGAGCCCCGAGTTGAGCCCGGGAGCGCTCGTGAGGAAGGCTGGCAGGCCCGAGAGGGCTGGATCGACCAGCATCGCGATACGCCGCTCTGCCAGTGAGCCGATCTCGCAAATCGCGAGCGCCATCGTATCGGCCGCAAAGGCGACCGGTTCAGCATGAAAATTCCCGCCAGACAGCGCCTCATCGGACTCGGGAAAGATCAGCGGATTGTCGGATACGCCGTTGGCTTCGCGCTGCAGCGTAACGGCGACATAGCGCAGCAGATCCAGGGCGGCACCCATAACCTGCGGTTGGCAGCGCAGGCAGTAAGGGTCCTGCACTCGCGGGTCGGCGATCAGATGCGATGCGCGGATGGCCGAGCCGGCCATCAGCGCCCGCAATGCCGCGGCCGTGTCGATTTGTCCGGGCTGTCTGCGCAGCGCATGGATGCGTGGATCGAACGGCGTGTCCGATCCCTTGGCCGCTTCCGTCGACAGCGCCCCCGTGACCAGGGCGGATTGAAACAGCGTCTCGACCTCGAACAGCGCCGCCAGCGCATAGGCGGTGCTGAACTGCGTTCCATTGAGCAGTGCGAGCCCCTCTTTCGGACCCAGCGTGAGCGCAGCCAGGCCCACCGCCCTCATTGCATCGAGCGCACCCCTGCGCTGGCCCTCAACGACTACTTCACCGACGCCGATGAGCGTGCCAGCCAAATGTGCCAGGGGCGCGAGATCGCCGGAGGCGCCGACGGATCCCTGCGAGGGGATCACGGGCGTGATGCCCAGCCTGAGCATGGCGGCGAGCAACTGCACGGTATCGGGTCGTACGCCGGAGGCTCCCTGTGCGAGGCTCGCGAGCTTCAGCGCCATCATGAGTCGCGCGACCGGCACCGGCATTGGCTCGCCGACCCCTGCGCAGTGCGAGAGCACGAGGTTTCGCTGCAGCGTCACGAGGTCCGCAGTATCGATGCGTATGCTCGAGAGCTTGCCGAAACCGGTGTTGATGCCATAGATGGGCTCACCCTGCGCCAGAATGCGGCCGACGGCCGCTGCGCTTGCGCCGATGCGCGCCGCGCAGGCGTCCTCCAATGCAGCGCCGTTGCCCTCGTAGATCGCGCGCCATTGCGCGAGGCTCACGCTACCCGGCGTGAGCATGAGCGCGTGCTGAGCGCTGACCCGGGTCATTGACCGCGCCAGAGACGCTGGTGCAGCGGATTGCGCCCGATCCAGTAGACCAGCTCGGCAGCCCGCTCGACATTCCAGATCGCCAGATCGGCCTGCTTGCCTGCGCTCAGAGTGCCGGTCTGCGCTTGCCGCCCCAGTGCGTGAGCGGCCTCGCGCGTCACGCCCGCGATCGTCTCATCCACGGTGAGACCAAATTGCACTGCCGCCATATTCATGGCGGTCAGCAGCGACAGCAGCGGCGAGGTGCCTGGATTGCAATCGGTCGCAATCGCCATGCGCACGCCGGCCTCGCGCAGCGCCTGGATCGGCGGGGCTCGGCGCTCTCTGAGATTGAAGAACGCACCAGGCAGCAGCACCGCGACGGTGCCGGCGCGCGCCATGGCCTCGACGCCCTCGCGGCTGCTGTACTCCAGATGATCGGCCGAGAGCGCCTCGAACTCGGCGGCGAGTGCGGCGCCACCGCAATCGGACAACTGATCGGCATGCACCTTGACCGGCAGATCATACGAGCGAGCGCAGGCATACACGCGGCGCAGCTCGGGCACCGAGAAGGCTATACCCTCGCAATAGCCATCTACCGCATCGGCAAGCCGCTCGGCCGCGGCGCGCGGAATGATCTGCTCGGTGATCAGATCAAGATATGCGCTTCGATCCCCCTCGGGCGGCAGCGCATGCGCCGCAAGCAATGTGGTGATGACATCCACGCGCTGCTCGCGCCCCAGACGGCGCGCCGCGCGCAGCATGCGCAGCTCCGTATCGAGCTCCAGACCGTAGCCGGATTTTATCTCGAGGCTGGTGACTCCCTCTTCGAGCAGGTAGCGCAGCCTGTGGGTCGCCAGGTCCACGAGCTCGTTCTCGCTGGCGCCGCGCGTCGCGCGCACCGTCGCGCGAATGCCGCCATGCGCCTGCGCCAAAGCCTGATAATCCGCGCCGGCCAACCGCAATTCGAACTCGTGACTGCGATCACCGGCGAAGATCAGATGCGTGTGGCAGTCGATCAGACCCGGTGTGAGCAGCCGGCCCCCGAGGTCAAATTCCTCAGTGGCCCGCCAGTCGGGCGGCAGCTGCGAGAGCGCGCCGACGAACACAATGCGGCCGTCTTTCACGGCGAGGGCTCCATCCTCGATCAGACCGACGCCGCAGCCCTCCGCCAAGGTCGCCAGCCGCCCACCGCGCCAAAGCCGATCGCACTGCATGCGCCTCGCCTCCTGAAATCTGGACAAATCATATTATGTCTAGGCATATTAGAGAACACTCTGCCGTCGCGCCCGGCAGCGTGCACACGGATGCGCGATGAACCGCAGTTTTTTCTTCGACACCGCCCTATTGCCCAGCGGCTGGAGCCAAGACGTGCACGTGCTCGTGCGCGATGGGCTCATCGAAGCTGTGCGCACGCACGGCACGGCGCTGCCGGGCGATGAGCGCGCGGCAATCGTCGTGCCGGGTGTGCCAAACGTGCACAGTCACGCCTTTCAGCGCGCCATGGCCGGACTGAGCGAGCGGCGCGGACCGCGCAGCACGGACGATTTCTGGAGCTGGCGCGAGCTCATGTACCACTTCCTCGCGCGCCTGGATGCCGATGAGCTCGAGGCGATTGCCGCTTACGCCTACGCCGACATGCTGGAGGGCGGGTTTACCAGTGTGGGGGAGTTCCATTACCTGCACCGAACGCCGCAGGGCGCCTTGTATGCCGATCCGGCCGAGCTGGCGCTGCGCCACCTCGCGGCGGCTGATGCCACCGGCATCGGACTCACCTTGCTGCCGGTCTTTTATGAGGCCAGCGATTTCGGCGGCGCACCGGCGACGCCGGCTCAGAGCCGTTTTATCACTGATCTGGACGCCTATGCGGACATCCTCGAGCGGGTACGCGCGGCCATGGGCGATCGGCCGGGCCGCAACGTCGGCCTCGCGCCGCATTCGCTGCGCGCGGTCGCCCCTGATCATCTGGCAGCGCTGCTGCAGCTGTATCCTGCCGGGCCCATCCATATACACGCCGCCGAGCAGCTCAAAGAAGTCAATGACTGCATCGCATGGTCCGGGCGCCGTCCCGTCGAGTGGTTGCTCGAGAATGCCGCCCTCGATAGGCGCTGGTGCCTCGTGCATGCCACGCATGTGACCGCGACAGAGAGCGCGGGACTGGCTCGCAGCGGCGCGGTCGCAGGCCTGTGCCCGATCACCGAGGCCAATCTTGGGGACGGCACGTTCCCGGCAGCGGCGTTTGCGGCGGCAGCAGGGCACTGGGGCGTGGGTACGGATTCCAATATCCAGATCGATGCGGCCGGCGAATTGCGTCAGCTTGAATACTCCCAGCGCCTGAGCTCGCACGCGCGCAATGTACTGAGCACACCCGAGTGCCCGTCCACGGGCAGGGTCCTGCTGCAGTGTGCGCTTGCCGGTGGCGCGCAGGCGCTCGGGCAGCGCGTAGGCCTCATCGCTCCGGGTTATCGGGCCGACCTGCTGGTGCTCGATGAGCGCCATCCGGATCTGGGCGCACGCAGCGCCGATGCCGTGCTCGATACGTGGATCTTTACCGGCGGCCGGGCATTGATTCGCGAGGTCATCGCAGCCGGCGAGACCGTGGTCGTGAAACACCGTCATCGGGCACGCGATCGCATCGACTGCGCCTATCGTGATGTCGTGGCGCGACTCGTGCTGAAGTCCTCCCCATGACGTGCGCGGATTCGAGCACGAGCGCCAAGCCACGCCGTGCGCGCTATCGTGAAATCCACGATGCGCTGCGTGAAAAGATCGTCTCCGGAGCCTGGGCCGCAGGCTACAAGCTGCCGTCGGAGCACGAGTTGGCGCGCAAATTTGATTGCGCACGCATGACCATCAGCAGGGCGCTCGGGGCGCTGGCCGCCCGCGGCCTGGTGCATCGGCGGCGGCGCGCGGGCACAACCGTGAGTGTGCCGCGCCTGCAGGAGACGGTGCTCGAGATTCATGACATCGAAGCGGAAATCCAGGCTGCCGGGCATGCGTATCGCTTCGAGCGCTTCACGCGCCGGATTCGGCGCGCCTCCGTGAGCGATGCGGCCGCGCTGGGCATTCGTATCGGCACCCCGGTGCTCGCGGTGACGGGATTACATCGTGCCGACGAGCGTGCGCACGCACTCGAGGAGCGTCTGATCAATCTGGATGCGCTGCCTGATGCGCGTCGCGAGCAATTCAGGCAGGTCTCGCCCGGGCGCTGGCTGCTGGCGCGAATTCCCTGGACGGATGCCGAGCATGAGATTCTGGCACTGAACCCCGATCGCGCAATCGCGCAGCGTCTGCGCATCGCACGCCACATGGCCTGCCTGTGCATCGAGCGGCGCACCTGGTCGGACGGGCAGCGCATAACCTACGTGCGCTTGATCTACCCGTGCAACCAGCACAGGCTGGTCGCCCGTTTCCGGCCCGCGAGAGCATAGGCACATGGCGCAGAGCGAACACAGCCTCGGCATCGAACTGCATTCGATCGATTTCGTACCCGAGCAGGAGCGTCATGGGCGCGTAGCGGATCAGGGGCCGTTCTGGTTTGTGAGCAATTTTCAGTTCTTTGCCATCGCGCTGGGTTTCATCGGACCGAGCCTCGGGCTATCGCTCGGATATACGGTGCTGGCAGGCGCCGTGGGTATCGTGATTGGTACGGCATTCCAGGCCTTTCATGCCTCCCAGGGACCGGAGCTCGGTCTGCCGCAAATGATCCAGTCGCGGGCGCAATTTGGTTATCGCGGCGTGATCGTACCGTTGTTGGCCACACTGGTGAGCGTGTTCGGCTATAACGTCGTCTCCACGGTGCTGGCGGCTGAAGGTCTGCATGGGCTCTGGGGCATCGATCGAAGCGCCGCGGCCGTCGGGGTCTCGTTGCTGGCCACGATACTGGCGATCTGGGGCTACGACTGGTTGCACCGCGTATTCAGAATATTGTTTTGGATCAGCCTGCCGCTGTTCTCGGTGCTGAGCCTGGCGATTCTGTTCGGCAAGGCCGGCGGCCCGGTGCGGACCGGCGGCGGTTTCAATTGGCCGGCCTTTGTCACGCAACTGGCCTCGGCGGTGAGCTTCAATATCAGCCTGGCACCGTATGTCTCGGACTATTCCCGTTACCTGCCGACCCGTACAGCGCGTGCGCGCATCATTTTGAATGTATTTATAGGTTCGGCCCTCTCCGCCATCTGGCTGATCGCGCTCGGCGCCTGGCTTGCGACCCAATTGAGCAATGCCGACGGACTCATGGCTCTGCGCCAGGCGGGGGAAATGGTGCAGCATGGGCTGGGCTCAATCCTGGCGGCGATCTCGATCGCGGCGCTCATCGCGAGCATAGGCATGAATGCCTACAGCGGCATGCTGACCGTCGTGACGACAGTGGACTCACTGCACCGGATTCACCCGAGCCGCGCCTGGCGCGTGCTGGTCCTGATCGCCCTCGCGGCGCTGTGGATAGCGATCGCGCTGTCGGCCACGGGCAATGTGGTCACTTATGTGAACGGCTCGCTGCTGCTCATGCTGTATTTCCTGATGCCGTGGAGCGCTGTGAACCTGATCGACTATTTCTGGTTACGCCGCGGCCAGTACTCGATACCGGATCTGTTTTTGCCTGACGGTATGTACGGCTCCTGGGGAGCCCGCGGCCTGATCGCCTACGGCGTAGGTTTCGCGGCGAGCATTCCGTTTTTCGTCGTTCCCAACGTCTATACCGGAGCGCTTGCGGCGCGCCTTGGCGGTGTCGACATCGGCTGGCTGGTCAGCGCCGCGGCCGCCTCCGGCACATACTTGCTGTTGAGCCAGCGCTTCAATGCAGCCGATGAGGCCCGCACGATAGCCGCGAAGGGGCAGGCGCTCGCTAGCGCGCCGCTGGGCGCCGCGTCCTGATCAGCCGATCTCGCCTCAGGCCACCATAGAGGGGCTGAAGGCGCCGAACGCTGAGAGCAGCGCCGCGCTCGTGGAGCGCGCGCCAGTCTGCAGATACTCCATGGCTCTGAGTGCGCTCTCATGTGCCGCGAGGCTCGAGCCGCCGACGCAATCCTCGACCACGCGGCAATAGTAATTGTGCTGGTGGCCGTCGACGAAGGTGTAATGGATACACACGTCGGTCAGCCCGCCGCACAGCACGAGGGTTTCGGCCTTGAGGCCCTTCAACAGGATCTCCAGATCCGTGCCGAAGAAGGCGGAGTAGCGCCGCTTGGGAATCAGGTAATCGCCAGGCCTGAAATCAACGTCTTCGGCCGCGATCTCGGTCGATTTCTGCCCCTCGATGCAATGCACGTCCTCATCGCCATCCAGCTCTCTGCCGAAATCGATCAGGTCCGGACGATGCACCTCTTGCACGAAGATCACAGGGATGTGGAATTTGCGCGCCGCCGCCACGAGCGTGCGAGCTCGTGTGACGCGCTCGCGCGCCCCGTTCATGCGCGGGATGCCTGCCTCGTGAAGCGGCAGATACATGTCGCGCTGAAAGTCGATCATCAACAGCGCGGGGCGTCCGACTATGAGCGGCTGCGGCCGCTTCGATGGATTGCTAGTTGTCACTGCAGCGTCTCCTGATAGTTCGCGCATAAGATACCGTGGGGCACGACAACCGGGAATAAGCCTCGCTAAGCCGCCTCGGTTGCCGCGGTGTTCGCTACCTGTTGAGTCGCTCGCCACGATAGCAGCATCGCGCTGAATATCAGCACCGACGCGAGCAGGAACGGCGCGCCCGGCAATCCCCAGTTTGCGCGGCTGCTGATGAAAACGGCGAAGGTCTGCGTGAACATCGTCGGGCCAATGAGGCTTGCGAAGCCCGTGAGGCTTGCCAGCGCACCCTGCAGACGCCCCTGTTCGGTGGCATCGACCAGCCGCGTCATGATGGTTTGCATGGATGGCCCGGCAATTCCCCACAGAGCCATGACCGGCACGCCGATCCAGAAGATCTGTCCGGTGGGTGCCAGACCATAGATGGCGAAGCCCGCGAATCCGAAGGCCAAACCGATCGTCACCGCGCGCTTTTCCTCGAAGCGCCTGACCGCAGGCTTCACCAGCAGCGTCTGGACGAGCAGCGAGCACACACCGACGCCGGCCAGCAGCGCGCCGATGGCGCGAGTATCCCAGCCGTAGCGATAACGCATATACAGCACACTGGTGCTCGGCAGCACGGCGTGTGCGAGATTCATCAGGAAGAAGCTGACTGCAAGACCCGAGAGCATCGGATGGGAACGCAGCAGCTTGAGAGCTCCCAGCGGATGGGCGTTTGTCCACGAGAAGGCGACCCGCTTTTCCTTGGGCAGCGACTCGGGCAGCACGAAGAGCCCCCAGCACACGTTGGTCAAGGCCATGAAGGCCGAAGCCCAGAACGGCAGACGCGGCGAGATGGCACCGAGCAGACCACCGAGCGCCGGCCCCAGTACAAATCCGATCCCGAACGCAGCGCCCATCATGCCGAAGCTCGCGGCGCGCTGCTCAGGCGGTGTGACATCTGCGATATAGGCACCGGCGGTGCTGAAGCTGGCCGCGGTAATGCCGGATATCACCCTGCCGACCAGCAGCCACCACAGATTCGGTGCCAGTGCCATGAGAATAAAATCCAGACCCAAGCCGGTGCACGAGATCAGGATCACGGCGCGACGCCCGAAGTGATCTGAAAGCGAGCCCTGTATGGGTGAGAAGACGAACTGCATCAGCGCCCAGGCGGTGCCGAATATTCCGTACATTTCTGCAGCCCGTGCAGCATTGCCGCCCGTGAAGTTCTGAACCAGCACGGGCAACACCGGGATGATCATGCCGAAGGCCAGCATGTCGATGAGCACCGTGACGAAGATGAAGGTCAGGGCGGCCTTGCGGCCTGATGCGGCGAATACACTCACTCCCGCCAGTCTACTGTAGCTGGATGCCGGCCGAGAGTCGGGCCTGCGCGTGCCATCATCTGACGGCAAGCGCAAATTTTTGAAAAACCCCGCGAGGCCGGATATCTTCTGGCGGCTCGCCAAATCGACACTGCAGCTAAAGTCCCTCAAATCCGCAGATGCAGCAGGTCTGGACGTGGAGCACAGGCAACGCGCCCGCGTCAGGAGAAGACCATGTCCCAAACGATTGCTGAACTGCTCGTCGGTGTGCTCGAACAAGTAGGGGTCAGGCACATATTCGGGTTAATCGGCGATTCTTTGAATCCCCTCGCGGACGCGGTTCGACGAAGCCAAATCGAATGGATCGGCGTGCGCCATGAAGAGGGAGCAGCTCTGGCCGCCGCAGGCCAAGCGAAGCTCACGGGCAAGCTCGCGGTGTGCGCCGGTACCACGGGTCCCGGCAGCACGCATTTGGTTGCCGGCCTGTATGAGGCGAGCCGCGACCATGCGCCTGTATTGGCGATCTCTGGCGACATGCCCCGCAAGTTTCAGGGGATCGATTACATCCAGACGACAAGGCCGGATCTTCTATTTCGCGATGTCTCTGTCTACACGCAGACCATTGCCTCGGCGCAGCAGGCGCCGGGCGTCATTCACCAGGCAATCTCGGCCGCGTACGCCGGCCGGGGCGTCGCGCATCTGACGCTGCCCTGGGACGTGATTGCCGCGAAGGCGGAAGGTGAGCTTACGAGCGTGACAACGCTGAAACCGCGCGGAGAGTTCGCCGCGAGCGGCGCGGATGTCGCGGAAATCGCCCGCAGGATCGACCAGGCGGCCAGCGTGGTCATCATGTGCGGTGCCGGATGCCATGGCGCCGCCGATACGCTGCGCGCCCTCTCGGACCGGCTCAGGGCCCCTCTGATCCATTCGGTCAAGGGCAAGGACATCATGCCTTACGATGAGCCGCGCTGGATGGGCGGCATCGGCATGATCGGCACCAAGGCCGTATTCAACGCTGTCATGCACTGCGATCTGTTTCTCATGGTCGGCACGGACTATCCCTACTCCGAGTACCTGCCGCACACAGGTACCGTCATTCAGATCGACGAACGGCCGCAAGTGCTCGGGCGTCGCGCGCCGACAGTGCTCGGCGTGGCCGGCTCGGCACGTCCGACTCTTGAGCTGTTACTGCAGCGAGTCGCATCCAAGGATGACTCCCGCTTCCTGGACAAGGTGGCCCAAGAGCGCCGCAAGTGGGATGACATGCTGGATAAGCAGGCAGATCTGGCACGCAGCGCGGATCACATTCATCCGCAGGCGGTCGCCCGAACGGTCAGCGATCTGGCCAAGCCGAATGCGGTATTCACATTTGACACGGGTCTGAACACGCTGTGGTCAGCCAACTGGATCCGGCAAACCGGATTGCAAAGAATCATCGGTTCCTTCAACAATGCCGCGGTGGGAACGGCACTTGGGCAGGCCAATGGGGTGCAAGCCCTGGATCGCTCGCGCCAGGTGATTGCGCTATGTGGCGATGGCGGCTTCAACATGCTGATGTGCGAATTTATGACCGCCGTGCATCACAGGTTGCCGGTCAAGGTTGTCATCTACAACAATTCCGCGTTCGGACTCATTACGCTCGAGGCCGAGAGCGTTGGCTTGCCTGCATACCGAAAAGGCATCGAATTTCCGAATCCTGACTTTGCGGCCCTGGCGCGAGCCTGCGGCGGTCACGGCTTTACCGCCAGAAAACCAAACGAGCTCAAGGAGGCGGTGCGTGAGGCCTTTACAATCGATGGCCCCGCGATCGTCGATGCCGTGGTCGTCTCCAACGAGCTGCCGAACGTGCCGCATCTCGAATTGGGGACGGTGGGAAACGTCGCTCTGGCAAAGGTCAGAGAGGCGGTGCTCGCCATAACCGGCGGGTGAATGCGAACGTGAATGCCCGATCTTTCCGGGTTGCCAGCCTGACAGCCTATGCCTCCGCGTCGGAATGATCGTTACGCAGCGCCAGACCGGTGCATCGGGATCGCGTCCAGCATAGTGGATCGAACCGGACGGCCGCCGCAGCTGGAATCGAAAAGTTCCGCCAGCCGCAGCGCCGCCGGCATTGGCGCAATATGCGGCTGATCGTGCTTTGCGCTTGGCTGTAGGCAAATACTTGCGCCTGCATGGTCAGTTACCTATCTGGTCCGGAATGGACTCAATGCGGGCGGTGGCCTGGGCGCTAATCTTCAGCGCGGAGGTGTCTACGCTCTTCACGTCCTGGATCTTCTCGGCGATGCCCTTGAGGTGATCGATGGCGTCCTGAGTGGCCAGAGTGCCGCTCAGCACGACGACGCCGTTCGTGGTGGACACTCCGACGCTGGCGTCCTCACTGCTGCCGTCGGCTGCAAACTCGGATTTCACTGCAGTCGTGATCCGGATGTCCGAAGCGGCGGGCTCAATGCTCGATACAGCCGGCCCGGCACTCATGGCCGCTTCGGGGGCGGGGGCGGGGGCGTCGGCGGCCATCCCACTGGGGCTGGCCGACGGTGCCGTCGGCACATCGACGCTATTTCCAACGTCCGGGCTGCTAACGACAGTAGCGGCTGCGAGTGTCTCGCTTGAGTCAACCGCAGCAGCAGTACCCGTGAGGCTCCGGTTGCTGGTGCCGACGCGAGTGTGCACCTTGGCAACATGCCGGTCGCCGGCGGATTTAGCCTCGATGGCAGGGGGGGCGGTGTCGTTGGAGGCGGGAAGAGAAGTGTCGCTGCCCGTGGAGCCGAGGCTGTCGGCCTGAGCAAGCGGGGACGCGGCGTCTGCGGTCTGCGGGACCGCAGCGGCGGCGTCCGCATCCTGCGGGACCGCAGCCGGGACGATCGCAAGCTGCGTGACCGGGGTTGAGCGATGTGAGTGCAGCGCGAACGTGACCGCGCCAATGCCGATGACGATGGCCATGCCTATGGAAACGATGATCTTTCGAGACGACGACGTCTGTTCATTCATTTGAGATGCTCGATTGGTTCGGCGAACGGGTGGGTTTCGCCACCCCAGGGCGGGACTGCGGGGGCAGGTCGCTAACCTTCACACCGTACAGTGCAAGCTACGCGTCGAAAATCGGCTTGTCGGTTGCCTAGCGCACCGACAGACCGCGCCAGCTCGCCAAGCTATCCCAGATGGTTGTCGAACCATTTTTGGCCGTAGTACAGGCCGACGCTGCTCGCAACAACGCCAAGAATCAGAGCGACGCCAACATTAACGTAGTCCCCGAGCCACCAACCGAGCGCCCCCGATATCGAAGCACAAGTCCATCCGATGATTGTTCTCAACAGCCGGGCCTCAACCCTCAGTCCGCGGAACTCAAATGAGCTTGCTTTTCCATCTGCAAAATCACAGCCGAAAAATCCTGCTCCTGTCCTGCGGCCGATTGTGCCGCGTTGACCGCGAAAGCCGCGTGTGCCGCAGGCATCTGCGCACCGACCGCAGCCGCGAGATTGAGAATCAGCCCAAAATCCTTGTTCATCAGACGAAGCGGAAATTGCGGGCTGTAGTCACCCTTCATCGCCCTGTCGAGTTTGCCTGCGTGTGCAGGAGCGACTACGGCGGTCTCTGACAGTACGCTCAGCAATCGATTACGCTCGAGACCAGCCTTCTCACCGAGTGCAACGGCCTCGGCAATGGCTTGCATCCCTATTCCCAGCAGGCTGTTGACGACCAGCTTCATGGTCGCGCCAGAACCGCCGGGCCCAAGATAAAAATACTTTCTGGAGATCGCTTTAAAGATCGACTCGGCGGCGGCGAAGCATCCCTGATCTCCGCCCCCGAACAGGATCAGCACCCCCTGCTCGGCGGCGGGTGTACTCCCCGATATAGTCACGTCGAGGACGCTTATGCCAAGCGCGGAGCCCAACCTCGAAAGTTCCTGCGAGGTCTGCGGGTTCACTGTGCTCAGGTCGATGACCAGCGAGCCGCGATGTGCGTTGGCAAATACTCCATCTGCTCCTTTGTATATGCTCATGACAGCTTCATCGCTCGCCAGGCACGACAGCACGACATCACAAGTGGAGGCAAGCTGCGCGACGTCTTTCGCGACTGTGCCGCCATACTGAATCAGCTCTTGCGCCTTCGTCGGGTGCCGGTCATAGGCGGTCAGGCTGAAACCGGCTTGAAGTAATCTCTGCGCGATCGGCCGCCCCATGTAGCCGACGCCGATAAATCCGAGTTTGCTTTTGGTCGATGTGATTGCAGGCATGTCTGAGTGTCCTTCGGCAAGCGCTCAGCGAGTTTTCTGTTTCGAGCCTTTCGCGTCGGGCAGTGAAGCGCGCTCAGCCGGACCAGTGCGTCCCGCGCAGATCCTTCCACGGACCGCCATCCGCATAGCGCTCCGGATACAGGGCCTTCGAACGCGGGTCTTCCGCGGTATCGAGCTGGAGCACCATCCACTTCGGATACGGTGTGCCCGGATCCGACGCCGCGTCCAGTAGCCGGACGTCTTCGTCCGAGAGCCGAAGGTCCACGGCGCCGATGTTGTCTTCCAGTTGCGCAGCCTTGCGCGCAGCCACGATCACGCTGCTGATCGCAGGCCGGCCCAGCACCCACGCCAGCGCTGCACGAGCCGCACTTACGTTATGCCGAGCAGCCACCTGCTTTAGCGTGTCTACCACGCGGTAGCCCAAATCCTTGTCAAACGGCACGAACGAACCTGCCTGTGCGAACCGCGTGCCGGCAGGAGCAGGGTTGGCGCGGCTGTACTTGCCGCTGAGGAAGCCGCCCGCAAGTGGGCTCCACACCAGAATGCCGATGTTGTGGAATTCAGCGAACGACTGGAATTCGTATTCCAGACCTCGGCCGACGAGGCTGTAGTACATTTGCGCAGTTACGTATTTTTCCAACCCCAGGCGCTCCTGCAGCATGATTGCGGTGGCCGCTTGCCATGACATGTAGTTGGAGAGCCCGATATAGCGGACCTTGCCCTGACGCACAACGTCGTCCAGCGTCCGCATCGTCTCCTCGAGCGGCGTGTTGCTGTCCCATCCGTGTACCTGATAAAGATCGATGTAATCGGTCTGTAGCCGCTGGAGACTACCCTCCACCTCGCGCATGATGTTTACCCGGGTCGCGCCGCTGCGATTAAGATTCTCGCTCATGGGCAGCCGGACTTTGGTAGCCAGGACGATCTCCGTCCTCACGCCTTTCAAGGCATTACCCAGCAGAGATTCGCTCTCCCCGAGGCTGTACACGTCCGCGGTGTCAATTAAGTTGATACCCCTGTCCAGGGCTAGCTTTACCAGTTGCGTCGTATCCTCCTGACCGAGGTTGCCCATATTCATCTTGCCGCCGAACTGCATGGTGCCAAGCGCAACTTCGCTCACGATGAGTCCGGTATTCCCCAGTTTGCGATACTTCATCTGCATGCTCCTTGCGCTCGCTCCAGGCAGGCATCACACGGGCTGGCCGCGAGTTCGGCTCGCCGGTGTTTCTGTTCGGCAGTCTGCGCTCTAAATTAGCTGCGGAGTAGAATAGCAGGCACGAGGAGTAACCCACGCGTGCGGGCGCTCGCGGCGATCGAACTCATTCCCGGCCAATTCGTCGTACTCGGGCGCACCCGCGCGCTGCGCCGCTGATCGCGAGCGTTGACTACACGGTTGATCGCAGGTCCGGTTTTTTAACAGCCGGACGTGCCACTGTTACTCAGGCGATATGCGCAATGGTCTACTTCGCGCCTGATGCATAAGGAGATCGAGCCATGACTGCAAAGACCGTGCGAACTTTTTTGCTCTGCTGCCTGCTGTGCTGCGCACCGGTGTACGCGCGCACACCATTGGTGCTATTGACCGACTTCGGCACGCAGGACGGCGCCGTTTCGGAAATGAAAGGTGTCGCTTACGGTATATCAGGGGATTTGCTGATTTCCGATCTGAGCCACGATAACCCAACCATCTTCACGGGCGCCTACCGGCTCTATCAGACTGAGGAATTCTGGCCGCGCGGCACGGTGTTCGTCGCCGTCGTCGACCCCGGCGTCGGTACCGATCGACTCTCCGTGGTACTCAAGACGCGCACGGGACAGTATTTCGTCGGCCCGAACAACGGGCTGCTGTCGCTGGTAGCAGAACGAGATGGCATTGCCGGACTGCGGCAAATCGATGAACGGGTCAATCGTCGTCCGGGTTCGGGGGAGTCGCACACTTTCCACGGCCGCGATGTCTACGCTTACACCGGTGCGCGACTAGCCGCCGGCGTCATCAGCTTTGAACAGGTTGGTCCGCAGCTCTCGCCTGCAGCGCTGGTCTCGATCCCCTACCGCAAAGCCGAACTGCGCGACGGCAAGCTGACCGGTCTGATTCCGGTGCTCGACATTCAATATGGCAATGTCTGGACCAATATACCCAAACCGCTGTTCGATCAATTGAATGTCGCCCTGGGCGACCCGCTGCGGGTGCGCATCTTTCACAACGATAAGTTGATTGATGAGTCGGTCGCGACGTATCGGCGTACGTTCGCCGAGGTGCCAGTGGGGCAGCCTTTGGTCTACATCAACAGCCTGCTCAACGTTGCAGTGGCACTCAATCAGCGCAGCTACGCTGCGGCTCACGGCATCGATTCCGGCGGCGTGGACTGGTTCATCGAAATTAGCAAGCAGTAAACTGCTCGTTGCGCCAGGGCCGCGTCGCAGAGGGGCCGCGCGCGGGCGATTGGCATCTTCAACGCCGTCGTTCGACAGCGTGTGGCGCGTCACAGATTGATGCGAGTTCTAGCCGATAGCCACCAGTATGTCTGCCACCGAACAGAGTCACCCGCTGCCAGGGAGATAGATGGGCTAATTCAATCACTTCGCTCGGGAGTACGTGACTCCGACATATTCCGAGGAGAGCTGGATGTCCAAAATGCGCGTGAGGCAGGGCCAAAAGCTCATCCGAAAGGAGTCAGCTCAAAATCGCGATGCATCGATGCATCGTTTGATCTGGAGCGCGGTACGCAATTGGGTCCCAGTGCCAGAAAGCACGCTCGGGCCGAGCGAGCAAGCTCGGGGTGCCGTGATCAGGGCAACGCTGTCACCGGGAGGACTCATGCGCACCCGTGCAGTACCTCCAGCGAACAAGTTACCGCCGGTACCGGACAGCAAAGCCCGCGCCGCCGCCATGACTGTCGTACGCAGGAGAACCAGGGCTCGCGCTGACACGGACAAGCTGCAAGATCGCGCCGCAGGAGACACTTCGGATCGCACTAAATTCTTTTTGCTCAGGGATCCAGACCAAGTCCTGGACAAAGGGCAGGCCAGCACTAGATTGCATTAGTGACGCAGCGGAACCATCTGCGCCGTTTGAACGCCTCCAGGAAGGAATTCGATGAAAACCGTGCTACTCGTTGATGATGACAACACCATACTGCTCGGCATAGGCGTGCGCCTCAAGAGCATGGGGTACACGGTATATACGGCCAAAGATGCCGTGAGCGCCGTATCTGCCGTTCTCAAGAACCAGCCGGATGTCGTCATTCTGGATATTTCGCTGCCGGCCGGAGACGGATTCCTGGTCGCCGAGCGTCTGCAGAACCTGAGCGGATCGGCAGCGACGCCGATCATCTTCATGACTTCAAGCGACAAGCCGGCGCTGCGCGAGCGGGCGAAGAAGTTGGGTGCCGCAGCGTTCCTGATAAAGCCTTTCGATGCCACGTCAGTGGCCGATGCGATCGAATCGGCTCTGTCTCCGGGAGACAACTGGCGGCCATCGATGAGCGCGGCATAACGGCCACAACGCAAGCGCATGGGCACAACCCGAGGACATTCACCGAGGCACTGCTGACCGAAGCACTGGGGTGAGCACCAGGACCTGGGGCAGGCGCCGGTAGGACACCTTATGCAAGCTCGAGAGGCTTTCAGCATTCTTCTGGTCGACGACGACTCCATGGTGGTTCGCATCATGAGCCGCATCCTCAGCGATTTCGAACCACTTCGATTCGCGACCTCGGGTCATATGGCGCTCAAGCTGGCGCGTGAATCCGTTCCCGATCTCGTGCTGCTGGATGTTGATATCCCCGAGCTCAGTGGCTTCGAGATATGCAAGGCATTTAAAAGCGATCCGGCGCTGACACA
Source organism: Steroidobacteraceae bacterium (assembly GCA_049515055.1). GTDB lineage: Bacteria > Pseudomonadota > Gammaproteobacteria > Steroidobacterales > Steroidobacteraceae > FEN-1191. The sequence continues at coordinate 30,582 of JBEKUL010000042.1, forward strand.
GGTGCCGATCATCTTCGTCACCAGCCACGAAAGCGCGCAGCTGGAAGCCATGGGACTGCACCTCGGCGCCGCAGACTTCATCAGCAAGCCACCCCATGCAGCTCTGGTGCTCGCGCGCGTGCGGACCTTCCAGCGGATGAAGATGCTGTCCGATACGTTGCGCGGCGCCGTCAAGATGGACTTTCTTACTGGCGCAGCTACCCGCCGACAGCTGGAGAAAGGTCTGATGCAGGAGTGGGTCCGCGCCCGGCGCACCGGCGCACCTCTGTCGTTGCTGCTGGCGGACATCGATGGTTTCACCGCATACAACGCTGAGTTTGGCGAGGAGCAAGGCGATGTCTGTCTGCGCCGCATTGCCGACGCGCTGCGTTCGGCGGCGCACCGACCCAGCGACGTGTTGGGCCGTTATGCGGGCGGCGCATTCGCGTTGCTTTTGCCGGAAACCGCGGCTCAAGCCGCTAATGTCGTTGCGCAACGCGCCATCGATGCGGTTGACGCCTTGCAGATACTGCACGCCGCATCGACGGGCCGGGGCCACATTACACTGTCAGTGGGTGGCGGCTGTCGCGACTCTTCGCGCTCGCCCAGCAAGAATGCCGCTGCGGGCAGCTCCGCCGAGACATCAGTTGAAGGCGCCGTTCCCGATGATCTGATCGCGGCTGCCGAGCAGGCGATCAAGAGCGCCAAGTCAGCAGGTGGCCACCTTGCCAGGCTCGTCGTTATTGATGAGCGCAGCGAGTCACAAGCCATATCGTCCCGCAGCTAATCATCCAGGCTCATCATGGCGAAGCAAACCGTACTTCCCTCCAAATCGGCGACTATGAAGTCCCGCGCTCCGTCGACCCCAAAGCCCGCAATCCCGATCCAGGGGATCGCTCAGGATATCCGCAGCAGCGAGACATTCCTCGAATCCGGAGCCCTGATGAAGGCGATCTTCAACAGCGCCAATTTCTCGAAAATTGCCACTGACGCGAGGGGCGTCATCCAGATATTCAACGTCGGCGCCGAACGCATGCTCGGCTACACCGCCGAAGAGGTGCTGAACAAGATCACCCCAGCCGACATCTCCGATCCACAGGAGATCATCGCGCGCGCACAGGCCCTGAGCGTCGAACTGCAAACCCAGATCGCTCCGGGGTTTGAGGCACTGGTTTTCAAGGCCTCCCGAGGCATCGAGGATATCTACGAGCTGACCTACATCCGCAAGGATGCCAGCCGCTTTCCCGCGGTCGTGTCGGTCACGGCACTGCGCGATGCCGAGGGCGTCATCATCGGCTACCTGCTGATCGGCACCGATAATACCGCTCGCAAGCAAATTGAGGCGGAGCAGGCGCAGCTGGCGCAGCGCCTTCGCGACCACCAGTTCTATACCCGGTCCCTGTTCGAATCAAACATCGACGCACTGATGACAACCGACGCGTCCGGCATCATCACCGACGTCAACAAACAAATGGAGGCACTTACCGGTTGCACGCGCGATGAGCTTATCGGCGCGCCGTTCAAGACATTCTTTACCGACCCCGACCGCGCCGAAGCGGGGATCAGGTTGGCGCTGAGTAAAAGAAAGGTTACCGACTACGAGCTGACCGCGCGCGACCGAGACGGCAGGGAAACCGTCGTGTCGTATAACGCGACCACCTTCTATGATCGGGACCGGAGACTGCAGGGCGTGTTTGCCGCCGTACGTGAAATCACGGAGCGCAAGCAATACGAGCGATCACTGCGCGAGGCGACGCACAGGGCGGAGCAGGCGAATAGCGCAAAGAGCGAGTTTCTGGCCAACATGAGCCACGAAATCCGCACCCCTTTGAACGCCGTTATCGGACTGGGCTATCTGCTCGAGCACACCAAACTGAGTGAAGATCAACGGCAGCTGTTGAGCAAGATCCAGTTTGGGGGTCGGGCGCTGTTGGGCGTAATCAACAACGTGTTGGATCTGTCGAAGATCGAAGCCGGTGAGATGTCGCTCGAGGACGAACCCTTCGATCTGCCGCAGCTCGTGCGGGATCTGAGCCAGATGCTGACGCCGCAGGCGACCACAAAGGGTATCGAGTTGATCGTCCAGTCTGCGCGGGACTTGCCGCGCATGGTCAACGGCGATGCGTCGCGTTTGCGCCAGATTCTTACCAATCTGCTGAGCAATTCGATTAAATTCACCGAAGCCGGCCACGTGGAGTTGAAGGTATTCTGCGCGGAGCGAGCATCCGATCGCTTCCGCCTGCGCTGCACGGTGCAAGATACCGGCATAGGCATTGAGCCTGCGGCGCTCGAGCGTTTGTTCACGCCATTCACGCAAGCAGATGGATCCACGACACGCCGCTTTGGCGGTACCGGGCTGGGACTGTCTATCGCGCGCCGATTTGTCGAGTTGATGGGTGGTGAGATTGGGGTTACCAGCACCGTAGCAGTGGGTAGCACTTTCTGGATCGAGTTGCCGCTTCGAATCGCGCACAGCATCGACGGGGCGCTCAGTCAACGTGGCTTAAGAATTCTCATCGCCGAGCCTAGCGGTGACGCGCCGGGGGGTCTGGTCGCCATGGCGCGCGCCCTGGGCTGGAGTCCGCAGGTAGCGGCAACTGGCGAGCAATTGCTCGGCGTCATGAGCAGCCAGCCCGACGCATTGCCGGACGCGCTGATCCTCGAGCAGCGGCCGCACGATATAGATGCTCGTCAACTGGTCGCACGCTTCGAGAGGGAAAGTGGCCACCGCGAGTTGCCGCCGATCATAGTCGTTGCCGATCATGCCCAATCAACAACGGAGCCGGATCAGCTGCTGCGGGCGACGGATGTCTTGCTAGTGCGGCCATTTACCAGCTCAGCCCTGTTCAATGCGGTCAACGCGGCAGTCGCCAAACGGCCCGAAAGTCTTGAGCGCGTCTTGCAATCCACGAATGTCGGCGAGCTGAACGCGCAATGGCTGGCTGGCGTACACGTGCTGGTGGTCGATGACAGCGACGTCAATCTGGAGGTCGCACAGCGCATTCTGGAACAGCAGGGTGCAACCGTCACAACCCGCTCCGACGGCTCGGCAGCCCTGGAGCACGTGCGGGCGCATCACCAGCTGCTGGATATCGTGCTGATGGACGTCCAGATGCCCGGCCTCGATGGTAACCAAACCACGCGGCGCATCCGCGGCGAATTGCAGCTGCAGGTGCTGCCCATCGTCGCGCTGACGGCCGGCGCGCTGGTTGGCGAGCGGCAGCGCGCGCTCGAAGCCGGTATGAATGATTTCATTAGCAAGCCGTTTGATCCCCCGGCACTCATCCGCAAAGTGCGGCGTATCGTGGAAGATGCACGAGGCAAGCCCATACCGATGATCCTGCTCGACAGCACGCCGACCCGTCACGCCACTGAGGGGCCGCTCATGTCTTCCATCGATTCCGATGTCGTTCAGCAGATGTTCGGAGATGACTTGCCATTGTTCAGGTCGTTGCTGGCTCGCGTATTGAGCGAGTACGCGGATTTTGCGCTGCCCATCCGTGTTTCGTCCGATGACCAGGGAAGCCGAACCCAGCTCAAGCAGCGCGCACACAAGCTAAAGGGCAGCGCGGGAATGATTGGCGCGACTACAATCATGCGGCTCGCGGGGGCGACTGAGGCAGCAATCCAGGAAGGTCGCCCGGTTGACATCGTGGAGCAAGTCCTGCGACAACTCGCAACGGCGCTCACCACCCTGCGGGAAGAGGCCCAGGACTCGCTGAAAAGACAACCGGCGACGGATGTAAATACCGGCGGCAAGGTAGCGCATTGCCCGAACATCGGTGCCGCAGACATCGATGAGCTGTGCTCGCTGCTTGAAAGTCAGAATCTCGCAGCCATCGATAAATTCAGTTTGTTCTCTCCATCGTTGAGCGCACTGGTGGGTACGGTGCGCTTCGATCGTCTTCGTAATGCCATTGACGATCTGGATTTCCAGCTCGGCGCCGAGTTGTTGCGCCAGGCTGTGTTGCCCAAGAATACCGGGCTGCATTGATTAGGGCGTTTGAACGGCTCTATCCAAACTCTGTTAAATTGCACATCGACGTCGGCAGGCCGCGATGTTGCCTTCAGTGCACGTCGATCCGCTCCCAGTCGTTGCCGACTGTCTGCACGCATGTCAACGCTTCCTCCAGCGTGCCGTCTCGGTTGTAGACGCGCATTTGCAATACTGGACGCCCGCGTTCTCGCGAGAGTTCCAGGCTAATCGTACCGGTCACAAACCAAATAGGGCCATCGTCTGACCACGCGAGCCAGACGGCGGATTCCGCCAGCGCATTGGTGCGCGCCAGTCGACGCAGAGGGGTCGTCAGCTCTGAGAGCGCGGTCAACCGAACTGCATCATGCGGCACCATTTTCCTGCTGCGCACGCACGCCTCGACTGACTCCTTGCAGAGATTGGGTTTCTGTATCGAGCGTAAGCGAAGTGTTTCCGTAAACAGTCCCTGCACCGCGCGGGTGGAACCTGACGCGCGAAGCGACGCCCAGATTGTCCGTATAGCGCAGATGCGTCCGTACGCTATCGCGCATTCGGCGGTGAGTTGATCGAGGCCGCGTACGCCCTGTGACCGCCTTCACATTCGCCGGCAGCCGCGTCGAACGGCAGGGGCCCGGTGGCGGAGTTGACTCATCAGCCGGCTGGGTGACGCGGCATCCGGCGCTCACTGTTACCGTAAAGGAAACCCCACCGTGCCCGTCGATCGGGGTAACTCTGGTATCGGCATTTGCACTGCGCCCGCATCGTACAGCCCGGTAGCGGTAGTGCAACGCCTTGCGTCAGCAACAGACGCTTACACTTAAGGGGCCGGGTTGCTTCGCAGCACGATGAACCAGTGACAATCGAGACCGCCTGAAAGTCTTTCATTTTTCCCCGTGAGTCCGAGTGCTTGATCGCCCACCAGAGGCTATCGCAGTGGCAGCCTGAACCGAGGTCCTTTCAACTTAATGGCGGCACAACCTGGTGGGAATGCGTACCAGTGCCGACCCCGGGAATTTGTATCAGCCTTACTGCACAGTTAAGTTCACGCGTGAGCTCGGCGCACGCGCCTCAGCACCGAGCCACGCACCGAGCGCACGACGTACCAAAAGGGGGGCCCGTGAGTCGGCTCTGACGGATCGGCGAGCCATGCGTGAAATAGCCGTCAGTCCGCGCGAGCGTCGATCGAGTAGTCCGCGACGCAGCACGCTGTACGAAGTTACGGAAAAATGTGAGGTTCGTTCGATTTTCATTTGCGCTCGCCTCGCTAATGGGTAAAAGCCCTGCAAGCGCTCTGGCGATTGCGTATCGATAGGAGAGAAGCGGACTGACGGTGGCGTCACGAAGCCCACGCGTCGCGGCGAAGCCGGCAACCCCGCTATCTCATGTCCCTATCGGAACCAAGACCG
>JBEKUL010000043.1:0-22751 GCA_049515055.1 Steroidobacteraceae bacterium
GCCAGCGTGTTGCTGGTGGCCACGGGGCTATGGGCCCTGAGCTCGTGGGAAGATGCTCGACACTGGGATCGTTATATCTCGCAGCTGCGCACGAAACCCGGCATCGTGATCACCGAGGTAGGTCGGCACGACGGTAAGTTCTTCGTGGCGGGATTGCGCGATCCGCTCGCGGTCGACCCGCAGACCCTGCTGCCGGGCTCGAAGATCGACCCCAGGCGCGTGATTGCCAATTGGGCCTCGTACCAGGCATTGGATCCGGCGCTGGTCCTGGAAAGACTGCGCGCGCAGCTTCAACCCCCGGCAAGCGTGACTCTCGCAGTTGCGGGCGACCGCGTAGTCGCGACCGGCACTGCAACGCCCACCTGGCTTGCGCGCGCGCGCAGCGCCGGGCGCCTGCTGCCAATCGGCGCTCCCGAATTCGATCTGTCCGGAGTGCGGGATGTTAACGACGGACCGCTCAGCAAGTTGAGCGAGGCGATCGAGTCACGCTCGATCCACTTCGATTACGATGAGCCGCTGCCGCCGCCCGGACAGAATGCGACTCTTGATCAGCTGGCCAGCGAGCTCAATGAGCTGGCTACTGTGGCCTCGAGTCTGGGTGTGAGGACGCGGGTGACATTGACCGGTCACTCCGATAGCACCGGGCGGGGGACCTTCAATCTGTCGTTGAGTTTGGCTCGGGCCGAGGCGGTTCGCGCGCTGTTGAAGAAGCGCGGTGTGGATCCGGATTTGCTCGCGGTGCGGGGCGCCGGACCGCTCGAGCCTCTCGAGGTGGAGGCCTCTGATGCTGCGCGCTCGGTCAATCGGCGGGTCTCGTTTACAGTGGGTATTGGGGAGCAACCTTGATTGACACGGTGCAGAGAAAGATCTGCATGCTCGGCGGCTTCTCGGTGGGAAAGACCAGTCTCGTCAAGCGCTATGTCGAGAGCATCTTCTCCGAGTCCTATCTCACCACGGTAGGCGTCAAGATCGATAAAAAAATCGAACGGCTCCCGGATCGGGTGGTGAACCTCGTGTTGTGGGATCTGGCCGGGGAGGATGACATCGGCTCGCTGCGAATGAGCTATTTGCGCGGCTCCGCAGGATATGTATTGGTGGCCGACGGGACGCGTCGATCGACCTTGGAGGTAGCCCTGGCGTTGCGTGGGCGCGTGGAAGCCGACTACGGTCCGATGCCTTTCGTCCTGCTCTTGAACAAGAGCGATCTGAAGGAACAGTGGGCGATCGATGACGCCGAGCTCGAAGACCTGCGCCGTCGGGGCTGGTGGGTGCGAGCGAGCAGCGCGCGAACCGGTGAGGGAGTTGAGGACGCCTTCAAGGATCTCGCGGTTCGCGTGACGCGCTAAGCCATGGAAGGCCTGCCTGCGAGCGTCGCGCAGCGCCTGCAAGGGCTGATGTACAGCGAGCGCGCGGTCGCCTATCTGCAGGTGGATGCGCAGCTCGCACTGATCAGCGCCGGCGGGCATCTGGAGAACTACGGCCTGGAAGCGATTTGCGTCGGCAAGCCAGCGCTTGACGAGGCTTTCTTCCTCCAAGGGCTGTTGCCCCTGATCGAGACTCCCTATTTTGTGCCCTCGGTCGAGCTGGCCGGCGGTCGAGCCGCTGACCTGCATCTGCACAGTGAAGGCGAATCGGTCTGGGTGGTGCTGCTCGATGTTACTTCCGAGCGTAACGCGACCCAGCGTGTGCAGCAGAAGGCGTATGAGATGACGCTGCTGCAGGAGCGCGAGGCGCTGCTCAATCGACGTCTGGAGGCAGCGAACGCGGCGCTGCTGGCGAGCCAGCGCGAACTGCAGGCCTCGCGCGAGGCGTTGCTATGCGCCCACGAGAAGCTGCAGCGCGAGCTCACCGAAGCGGCCTCCTATGTGCGCTCGCTGCTGCCGGCCTCAATGTCGCATCCGTTTGCCGCCGATTGGCGCTTCATACCATCGGCGGCGCTGGGCGGCGACGCATTCGGTTACCACTGGATCGACCCGGATCACTTTGCGATGTATCTATTGGACGTCTGCGGGCATGGCGTCGGTTCATGCCTGCTGTCGATTGCCGTCTTGCATTTGCTGCAGGCTGGGGCGTTGCGCGACGTTGATTTTCGCGAACCCGGCCAGGTGCTCGGTGCTCTAAACGACACCTATCAGATGAAAGCCCATGACGATCTGTACTTTACTCTCTGGTACGGGGTCTACCAGCCGAGCAGTCGGCGGCTTGACTTCGGTTGCGCCGGTCACCCGCCGGCAGTGCTCGTGAATCCGCACATCGGTGCGGTGCAGCTGCTGAAAGCCAAAGGCCTCCCGATCGGGTTGATGCCGGCAGTGCGCTATTCCTGTGAGTCGTTAGTGGTGCCGCACAATCAGCTGCTGTATCTCTTGAGCGACGGCGCGTTCGAGGTGCAGCGCACCGACGGCAGTATGATGAGCTTCGACGAATTTCTGTCAATCATTGCTGCTCCCGCCAGCGGCGATGCTTCTGATCTTGACCGTCTTTATCAGACTTTGACCGCCAGTCGTGGCAGCGAGCCGCTCGAAGACGACTTCTCGATCGTGCGCTTTGCGCTGTAATTGCACCCTGAAGAGACTCTGTACGAAGATACCTGCCGCTCCGCTGTTTGAGCCGTGAGAGCGTAGCAGCATTGAATAGGAGGAACGCATGAGCATCATACGGCGTGATTTCCTGATCAGGCTGGCCGCGCTAGCCGCGGGTGCCGCCGCTCTTCCCCCACTGGCTTGGGCACAGGAGAAGTCCAAACTCAAGATCACCGGTATCAGGCTGGTAAAGCTGACGCCACGCAAATCACCCCCGACCTATACGCCTGCCGCCGGTTCCTGGTCTACGCAAGGCGTGGAGGTGTCAGCGCCGCCGAACATCTATCCCGAGTTCAAGCCCACCCGCAGCCTATTCGCTGCGAAAAACGTACCGAGCTTCACGGTGGAGGTGACCACGGACAAGGGCATTACGGGGTATGGGGAGGGCGGTGCCGGCGGCGGGGCCATCGTGATGGGGCATCTGGCAGGTTTAATGATGGGCCGGGACCCCTTCGATATCGAGCGCAACTGGGATATTAACTGGCGCGTGACGGAATCCTACGGCCAGGCGGGCGTCACGATGAACGCCATTTCCGGCTTCGACAATGCTCTGTGGGATATTGTCGGCAAGGCGCTGGGCGTGCCGGTCTATGAGCTTCTGGGCGGCGAGACCAAAGCGCGCATCCCGGCCTACTGCACGGGCAACGACATCGAGCAGCATGTCGAGCATGGCTTCAAGCGGGTCAAGGTGGCGATGCCGTTTGGGCCGATCAGCGGCGAGGAAGGTAAGCATGCCAACGTCGAACTCGTGGCACGCGCCCGCAAAGCCGTGGGCCCTGACGGTGACGTGATGTGCGACTGCTGGATGTCGTGGGACGAGCAATACACGATTGAGATGTGTCAACTCATGGAGCCCTATCGCGTCAAGTGGGTGGAGGAGGTGCTGCCGCCATATGACTTTGAGGGATTCGGCCGGCTGCGCCGCAAGATCACCTCTACCAACTTCGCTACGGGCGAGCATATCTATGGCCGCTACGGTTTTCGCAGGCTGCTGGCGGCGGATGGCGCCTCCATTTGGCAGCCCGACGTCAGCTGGTGTGGTGGCATGAGCGAGCTGTGCAAGATAGGAGCATTAGCGGACGCCTATGATATTCCGGTCATCCCGCACACCGGTGGTACCAATGGGGCCTGTCACTGGTCGCTCAGTCACGTGAATGGGCCATGGGCGGAGCTGTTCATGCCGCCACCGGGAGGACCAAAACAGGTCTACGACATGTTCGACGAACAGTATGAAATAACGCGAGGCCCGGAAGGTGTTTACATGCATCCCACCCGCACCCCCGGCTGGGGTTGGGATGTGGTGGCGGCGCCGGTCTGATCATGTCCAAATTCTCTATCGCACTTGCCGCCGCTGCGCTGATGGCGTGTATCACGTTACACTGGAGTGCTATCCACCGCGGGCGGGCTGCTGTTTCATGGCGAGACCGGCGGGGACTTTGCGGCGGTGGATGCGAAGTCAGGCAAGACGCTGTGGACGTTCCGGGGCAATGACAGCTGGCGCGCTTCCCCTATGACCTACATGGTGGATGGCCGCCAGTATGTCGCCGGCATGGATGGCACCACTCTTATCAGCTTCTCACTGGGTTATCGCTGATTGGTCTTATTCACCGCTTCACTTGGATGAGGTTCCTGATGCACAAGCGAGTATTGGGAGCGATGGTGCTGATGATCGCAGCGGCGTTGAGCGCGCAGGAGGCGCCTATGACGCCACTTCGTCCGGATCAGGTCGCGTTCCTGGCCCTTTACAAGGAGCTGGTCGAGACTAACACGACACTGTCGGCGGGAAGCTGCACGCTGGCCGCCGCGCGCATGGCCGCGCATCTGAAGGCGGCTGGCTATAGCGACGCGGATGTCACGCTGTTCTCTGTGCCCGAACATCCGAAGGAAGGCGGACTCGTCGCCGTCCTGCACGGGACCTCGATGACCGCCAAGCCGATTCTGCTACTTGGCCATCTCGATGTGGTCGAGGCCAAACGCGCTGACTGGGTACGCGATCCGTTTACTCTGATTGAAGAGAACGGATATTACTATGCGCGCGGCACGTCGGATATGAAGGCGATGGACGCGACCTGGGTTGATGCGCTGATGCGATTCAAGCAGAGCGGCTACCATCCCGCGCGCACGATCAAACTGGCGCTGACTTGTGGCGAAGAGACGAGCGACGCGTTCAACGGCGCGGACTGGCTAGCGAAGAACAAGCCTGAGTTGATCTCCGCGGCGTTCGCCCTGAACGAAGGAGGCGGTGGGCGCACGGATGGTCACGGTAAGCTGGTCGTGGAGTCGATCCAGGTTGGCGAGAAGGCGATGCAGAATTACCGGCTGGAGACCGTCAATGCGGGCGGGCACAGCTCGATCCCGATTCGCGATAACGCCATCTACGAGCTTGCCGACGCGCTTGCAAAGGTGCGCGATTACGAATTTCCGCTGAAGTTCACCGCCACCACGCGTGCCTTCTTTGCCAAGGCAGGTGCGGCTCGCACCGATGAGTTGGGTCACGCAATGGTGGCGCTGTCGCAGAATCCCAATGACGCGGCTGCCGAGGCAATCGTTTCGAAGGATCGCAGCTATCACAGCATGCTGCGCACGACTTGTGTCGCGACCTTGCTGGAAGGCGGTCACGCGAATAACGCATTGCCGCAGCGCGCCGCGGCAAATGTCAACTGCCGTATCTTCCCGGGAGAGACGGTGGAGGGCACCCAGACCGCTCTCGAGGCCGCCATCGGCGATCCCGGCGTGAAGGTGACTGTGGTACCTCCAACTGATCCACTCGCGGTGCCTCCGCCGCTCGATCCGAAGGTCATCGGGCCAGCCGAAAAGCTGGTCGCCAAATACTTCCCTGGCGTGCCACTGGTTCCCACCATGTCTACCGGCGCTACCGACGGTATCTTTCTGGAGGCAATCGGCATTCCGGTCTACGGCGCACCCGGAGGTTGGGCGGATCCGGACGGCAATGGCGTCCACGGGTTGAACGAACGCCGCAGCGTGCGCTCCTTATTCGTTGGCCGCGATTTCCTCACCGATCTGGTTAAAGTCTATGCCGACTCGAACTGACGGGCGCCCCGGTTAGTCCCAGCGGTTGGCATTCTCGTTGAAACCGGGACGCTGCGCCCGAACGACGCAGAAGCGCTGGCCGCTCGGCGCCTCCATTATGGTCCAGCGCTCAAGTCGATCGACCACCCTGGCGCCCAGTTTGATCAGGCGCGCGACTTCGGCAGTAATGTCGTCGGTCTCGATATCGATGTGGACACGGCTCTCGTGGTCCACTCGTTGAATCTCCACGATGGGCTCGTCGGGAAGGATCTTCAACATGCGGTAATTACCGCGGCTCTCCGGATGGTCGTGATCCACGCGGCGACCGAGCGCCTCGGCCCAGAAACGGGCGGCCTCGTCCAAATCTGAGACGCGGCAGTCGATCAGCACGGCGCAGAGGCGGGAGTGATGCATCTGGGTGTCAGACTATGGCGAGCGGACAAGCATGATTTCCTTCGCTCGAGTGTAGTCTTCCCAACGACGGCGCGATTCCAGATCCATCGGCCTTAGCTTCCATTGCCTCACTGGATCATGAATACGGCCATCGAGCGCTCGCAGTTAACCTACGAGCACTTCGCTGATCTGCACTACCGGCGTCTGATCGGTGTAGTTGGGAATATCAGCCATGATCTCTGCGATATGCGGGGTAAAACTCTTTTGAAAAGCATCGACGGAATCGCAAACGATATGGCACATACCGATGTATGGTGCCGGCACGCCTGGGGCGCCCCCGGAGAGCCCTTTGTCTATGCTGTAATATTTGCAGCTGTCGCCCATGCGGCTCTTTACCAGTGGCATGTGCTTGGTGCGGTAGTAATCATGATCGAATCTCGCCCCAGGCACATTGGCGTACATCACGGTGACCTTGATCATTGCTTTCTCCTGGTTTCTTGTATATTCGGTCCGCCCTGCGCGGGCGTGCGCTCTTGAGCCCATAGCGTATCGCTGCCATTCGAATCGACGTATCTGTTTCCGCATTGCTGAAGATCAAACGAGAAGAAGCTCGGGGTATGCTTGCGCAGCACTCAGATCAGACAGAAGGGAGGGGTGTTCGCATGCAACAATTCACAAAAAAACGCAGGTCGCACCCGACTGCTTGGTTGCCGCTGCTCCTGCTGGCCGCCGGCCCCGTATGTTCTGCGCCTGAGGCGGCTTCGGCGCCGTGGCTGGACGACTCCCAGCCGGCCGAATTGCGCGCGCAGGAGCTGGTCAGCCATATGACGCTCGATGAAAAAGCCGCACAGCTGGAGGATTGGGCGCCGGCGATACCGCGACTGGGAATCCCTGACTACCAGACCTGGAGTGAAGCGCTGCACGGTGTTGCACGCGCCGGACATGCCACCGTGTTTCCCCAGGCGATCGGCATGGCCGCGACCTGGGACGATGCGTTGGTACAACACATGGGAGAGGTCATTGCGATCGAGGCCAGAGCGAAATTCAACCAGGCGCAGCGCGAAGGCAATCACGGCATTCATTACGGACTGACCTTCTGGTCTCCCAACATCAATATCTTCCGCGATCCGCGCTGGGGACGCGGGCAGGAGACCTATGGCGAGGATCCGCTGTTGACCGGGAAAATGGGGGTCGCTTTCATAAGGGGGGTGCAGGGTAAGGACCCTCTACATCCGATGGCCATTGCTACGGCGAAACACTTTGCCGTGCACAGCGGGCCCGAGCGGCTGCGTCACGGCTTTGATGCCAAAATCAGCCCGCGCGATCTGGAAGAAACCTATCTGCCGGCGTTCCGGGAGGCAGTTACTGAAGGTCACGTCAAATCGGTAATGTGCGCCTATAACGCAGTCGACGGCGTGAGCGCCTGCGCCAACGCGATGCTGCTGCGGGAACATTTGCGAGAGGCCTGGGGTTTCAAGGGCTTCGTCGTTTCCGATTGCGGCGCGATTGTCGACGTCTACGAGGGCCATCACGATGCGCCGGATATTCTGCACGCTGCAGCGATATCGCTGCAGGCCGGAACGGATCTATCCTGCAGCATCTGGGCGCCTGGATTCAACACGTTGGCCGATGCCGTGCGGCACGGTCTGGTGAGCGAAGATCTGGTCACCCGCTCGGCCGAGCGGCTGTATAGCGCGCGCATGCAGCTGGGCATGTTCGATCCACCGCGTGGCAACGCCGTTGATCAGATCCCGTTCAATACCGTTGCCTCGGCCGAGCACCGTGCTATCGCGCTCGAGGCCGCCGAAGAGTCGATGGTGCTGTTGCAGAATGACGGAATACTGCCTTTGAAGTCCGCGCCACGGCGTATCGCTGTGATCGGGCCGACAGCGGATCTCGAGGCATCTCTGGAGGGTAATTACAACGGCGTCTCACTCGATGCCGTCAGTCCGCTGGACGGCATAATTCGGCAATTTCCGGATGTGATCGTACATTACGCACAGGGCTCGGTACTTGCCGCCGGAATTGCCATGATCGTGCCACGCACTGTGTTCGGGCAGGGCTTGAAAGCCGAATACTTTGCAACTGCCGACTGGACCGGACGACCGGTCGCGGTCCGCCATGACCCCACCATCCAGCACAACTGGGACAAGGCGGTGCCAGTCGACGAGTTGCTTACGCACGACTATTCGGTGCGCTGGTCGGGAAGCGTGAAGGTACCGGCAGCCGGGATGTACCAGTTCGCGGTCGAGACCGTCTCGGCTTTTCCCTACTCCCCGCGGGAAGCCTTTCGCCTGCTGCTGGACGGCAAGATCCTGGGCGAGGGCGAACTGAACTCGGGCAAACCCACACCGGTCACCGGCAATTCCGCATCCGCGCCACCGCGCGCATCGCGAGCGATGCCCGCGACTATCAGCGTGAATTTCACAGATACAGAGCCGCACAGTTTCCAATTCGAATACAGCCACTCCGGCAATCGTGGTGGCGGCGGGGTTAAGTTGGAATGGGTACCGCCCGGCGCAGTGCAACTGGATGAGGCGGTGGCTGCGGCCGCAGACAGCGATCTGATCATTGCATTCGTGGGACTCTCGCCGGACCTGGAGGGCGAAGAGATGCCGATTCACATCGACGGCTTCGATGGTGGGGATCGCACGCAGCTCGATCTACCTCAATCCCAAAGTCAACTGCTCGAGAGTCTCGGCGCGAGCGGCAAACCGGTCGTTGTCGTGAACTTGAGCGGCAGTGCGGTGGCGCTGACGTGGGCGCGGGCGCATGCAGCCGCAGTACTGCAGGCCTGGTATCCCGGAGTCGAGGGCGGCACCGCGATAGCGCGCACACTGGCGGGCGTCAATAACCCGGCGGGGCGACTGCCAGTGACGATCTATGCAAATCTGAAGGATCTGCCGGCCTTCAGCGACTATTCGATGCAGCGCCGTACCTATCGCTACTATCCGGGCAAGGCGTTGTGGGGTTTCGGCTATGGGCTCAGTTATTCGAGTTTCCACTATGGCGAGCCGTCGCTGTCGTCTAAAGCGTTCGCGGCCGGCGAGGAGCTGCGTGCGACCGTCGCTGTGACCAACACGAGCAAGCTTGCGGGCGATGAAGTCGTGGAAGCTTACCTGAAGACGCCGCAGAAGGGCGGTCCGAGATATTCACTGGCCGCATTCCGGCGCGTGCACCTGGATGCCGGCGAGAGCAAAAACGTCGAGCTTGATATCGATGCGCGCGCTATGTCCGCGGTCAACGAGAGCGGCGAGCGCGCAGTGCTCGCGGGTGACTATCAATTAAGCATGGGCTCTGCGCAACCCAACGAGACTCATGCCGGCGTGAGGGCAAACTTCAGTATCCGCGGCAGCAAGCGTCTGGAAAAATGACACGGCGCAAAGGCGCATGAGCGCTTGCACGAGGTCGAGCCTGAGCGGCACGAGGTAGTCGAAGCCGCCGGCGTTGCCCCCTAACCAGAGCCGCGTTGCCGTCGTCCGAGCAGGTAACCGGCTGCAAAGGGAAGACCAAGCACCAGCAGCGTCAACAGTATCAACAAGAGCAGCGTCTCGCGCACCAGTTTGCGCAGTTCTTGCCAAGATGTGTCGACGGCATGAGCTGCGATGCGCTCGGCGTCTTCGGCGACACGCGCTCGCTCGGTATCGAAAGCGGCTGTGATGCCTTCTCGTTCAGTCGCGAAGTTTGCCGCCAGCGCTTCGCGCTCGACATGCATAGCGCGCAGCGTCTGCATCCAGGAAGTATCCAGCCGATCTGAGGAGGCCATCAGACTGGCGCGCAGTTCGGAAATCGCTTGATGCGCCAACGCGGGGCTGGTGTCGGCAAGCATTGCAATGCGCTCCAGCTGTGCGTCTAAATCCCGAAAGGCCGCTCGATAGGATGCATCGTCGAAGCCAGCGCGGTTGAGCGCCAGCTCGGCTTGCCACAGACTCATTGTCGGGACCCGCTCGCCATAAATGCGCACGCGATCTGACAAATCGCCGAGCGCTTGGGCCACGGTACCTTCAACTCGAAGTGCAGCCTCATCGTGTTCATCGATAGCCCACGCTGCCAGCACGGACGGACGTACGACATCCACGCCCTCGAGCGGGTTGCGCTGGGCGTAGCCCAAGACAAATGTGCGATATCTCGAATAGTCGTCGCCCGTCACCTGTCTGGCGAGCGCATCGGCCTCATCCGCAAGCCGCGTGGTACCGAGACGCGCGTCAGCCTGCGCGCTACCCAGGATGCCTGCCCCGACGCCCGTTACGAGAAATTCACGCAATTGCACCGCGAAGGCCCAGGTATCCAGCAGGCTCGCGATTGGCGACATTCCTGTGGACGAGCGCGTAATTTCAGTGACCGCGCTCAGCTTGAGGCGAATCGCCTGCAATCGAACTTCCGGATCAGACGCATTTGCAGCATCATCGAGTAGGTGCGTGATTGTGCTTGCAAAATGTGCCGCGTAGTCGCGGGTCAGCAGGCGAGCTTGTTGCTCACGGGCGCTAAGGGGTTTCTCCGGAGACTTGATTGCCAATAGCGAGCAGCCAGTTAGCAGCAGACCCGCGAGCAGCAGCGCAGCGTGGCGCAATGCTGGGCGCACAATATGGGCAGAAGTTCTCATGACGAGCCAGGTATTGGTTCTATTTATCTCAGGCGTTCAAATCCGCACAACTGCCGAGCACCTGATGCCTGATACTAGAATATATTATCGGTTGAATCCGACAAAGTGAGCCCGGCGGCGCGATGGTACAAGAATCAGCAGGGTCGGAAGGCAATCTTAGACAGCGCGAGGGCATTTTTCGCTCGCTTTCGCGCGGTGCCAGGAATTTCTGGATCGATGTAGCGAAAATGCTGGCGCCATGGCTGATAGTCGGCGCGGTCTTGATTTTCGTCGTGCTTCACTTCCTGCGTCCCGGGCCGAGCAGCACGCTTACCATCGCTAGCGGCCCTGCCGGTACGAAATTCAATCTCGTCGCGCAGCAATACCAGAAGATTATGGCGCGCAACGGCATCAGGCTTAAGATCGCTGTAACCGAAGGTTCTCTGGATAACTTGAGCCGGCTGTTGGATCGGCGCAGTGGTGTGGACATTGCCCTGGTTCAGTCCGGCACGCCGCATCCCGGGGACAGCGACGATCTGATATCGCTCGGCAGTGTATTCTACATTCCGCTCACGATTTTCTACCGCAACGCGACGCCGATCGAGCGACTGTCGCAGCTGCGCGGCCGTCGAATCGCTATCGGACCAACGGGCAGCGGTACCCGATTTCTGGCCGAGGCCTTGCTCAAAGACAATGAGATCGAGGCCGGCGGCCCGACACAATTTCTCGACCTGGATGGCGAGCCCGCCAGGAAGGCACTGCTGGCGCAGCAGGTGGACGCCATATTCCTGACTGGCGACTCGGCCTCTACGCAGACCATACTCGAGATGCTCCATCAGCCGGGGGTTCGACTGTTCGATTTTCCTCAGGCTGATGCCTATGTTCGCCGCTTTCGTTACCTGAACAAACTCGAAATTCCGCCGGGCGCTTTTGATCTGGGGGAGAATCTTCCGTCGCAGCAGCTGAATTTATTGGCACCGACGGTCGAGCTACTGGCGCATTCGGATCTGCATCCAGCGCTGTCCGATTTATTGCTCGAAACAGCGATGCAGGTGCATGGCGGCGCCACACTGCTGCAGGCTGCGGGGCAATTCCCGAATCCTGCGGCTAGCGATTTACCGATCAGCGCCGATGCCGCGCGGTTTTATAAATCTGGAAAGAGCTTTGCTTATCGTTACTTGCCATTTTGGCTTGCGAGCTTGCTGGATCGTATCGTCGTGGTTTTTTTACCGGCCTTCCTTGTCGTGATACCCATGGTTCACTACTTGCCGGCCTTATACAACTGGCGCATCAAGAGGCGAATTCACCGTCACTACGGGCAGCTCATGGCACTCGAGCGCCAGTCTGTCGGCACACTGAGTCCCGAACAGCGGGCGCTGATTCTCGAGCGGCTGATGCGGATCGAAAAATTGGTCATCGCGTTAAAAATTCCGGGCTCGCACGCGGATGAACTCTACATACTGCGCGAACACATGCAGTTCGTGCGCGAAAACCTCAGTCGACATGAACCTCAAACGCACGCCGAGGTCGACGACGCATCGGCTGCGCACCCCTGAGGTGCTTGACGGGTTTGACTGGCGATTGCGTTGCTGCAGACACTTGAGCGACACAGGGGTATCATCGGGGGCGAGAGGTGAAATATGGCTATCAACATTTCTCTGCCAGGCGCGGTGGCGGTGAGCCTGCTTTTCATCGCCTCCATAGCGATGAGCGCTGAGGCGCCGCCGCAAGGATCAAAGCCTGCTGCGCGGCCGAAGCTATGCACTCCTGGCTCCGATAGTCGATTGCCGGCCTCTGCTGGCAAGTGCCCGGAGTTCGGTCATTCCTGGACTAGCCAGGACATTCAACGCACGGGTGCTACGACGCTGGGTGACGCGCTGCGATTGCTCGATCCGACGCTGACCGTGCATCGATAGAGCTTCGCCCCTGCGCGCCGTGGGCCCGCAGGCTCAGGGCAATTTCTCGATCTGCTGCTGCACTTGGCTGCGAAATTGCAGCGGGTGGGCCACATTATGAAATGGCTCGGTGGTCCCGCCGGTACCGATCACGACAATGGCGCCATAGCCCAGCATCCTGCCGATGGTGGTTTCGCTGACCTCGATGGATTCCACTTTGTTCAGGAGCATTTCGATCGTCTTGCGGCTGGCCAAGCCGGTCTTCACCACCACGCGACGATTTGTTACCGCCATTTCCGTCGCATTGCGCCGTACCATGCCTATCACGATTACCAATAGGCCGGCGATGAGCAGCCCGAGGCCACCGACTTTCATTATGTGCGACGTGCTGCTTTCGAGTGTTGCCTGACTCAAGGCGTAATAAAGCAGCAGCGCTCCCGGAAGGATGAGCAGCAAACAGCCCACGATTACATGGCCGAGCATCACGATCCAATGAAGGCGTGTCTGGTACATGACCGTTTCCCCAGGCACCAGGTTGGATTCTATGTAGCTCATCGGGCCTTCATCGTTGGTCAAACGCTAGTCTCGTTCATCGATGCAGGCGCGTCAACGCGCTCACAACTGTGCGATGTGGTCGATGGCTGACACAGATTGGAGTCATGCGCCGCTACTACTGCGAGTGAGCAAGCGCTTTTATGCTCTGACCTATCATTAACGGAGCCATACAGCCGTGAATACTGAAGGTGCAAATCAGACGCAGACGCAAAGGGGTGCCCGGCAGTCGCAAAGCCAGGGCGACAGAACTGCGAAGCCAGAGCCGCAGAAGGCCCTGCCGCAGGAGCGCGCCGATGAGGAATATCCCGCGTCGGATGGACCCGATTCGATGGAGTGCCCAGGGGACCCGCATCCGGATTCCCGCCCCGATTCGCGCCGGGATCAGATCGTAGACCCGGAGCGTGGCGGCGGAACGCGAGACCGCTCACAATCGATATGACAGAGATACCGACCATATGAGATCGATGCCAGCGTGGCAGATGCGGACTATGAGGTTCTGATCGTCGGAGCTGGTGTAGCGGGACTGGCTGCAGGTCGGCTGCTGGCCGGTGCGGGTATGCGCGTCGCGTTGCTCGAAGCGCGCAGCCGTATCGGTGGGCGCATTTTTACCGAGCGGGTCGCAACACCCAGTACAGGCGCGTCTATACCAGTGGAGCTCGGCGCGGAGTTCATTCACGGCTTGCCCCAGGAGATCTGGAGTCTCGTGCGCGAAGCGGGGCTCGCTACCTCGGAGGTGCTCGGTTCCAGCTTGCGCTTTGCCAACGGGCGGCTCGCGGCCGTTAATGCGCAGAATGATGGTGTGTCGGTACTCGAGCAGATGGTGGTCTGGGCGGGCAAGGAGCTCGGGCGGGCAGACATAAGCTTTGCGGAGTATCTGAAACTCGCGGCAGTTGATGAGCGCGCCCGCAAAAGTGCGCTCAGGTACGTCGAAGGTTTCAACGCGGCGGACAGTCAACGCATCAGTGTCGCGGCCCTGGCCGAGCAACAGCAGGCTGAAGATCGCATTGAGGCCGACCGGCTCTTTCGCATCACGAACGGCTACGAGGCGCTAGCGCAATTCCTGGCCAAAGCGATCCAGCAAAACGGCGGCAGCATTCTTCTGCAGCGGGTAGTGCAAAGCGTTGCCTGGCGAGCCGGAGCCGTCACTGTGGGCGGGGTGGAAGCGGGCGGCAGCGTGTTTAGTTTGCGGGCGCCGTGTGCAGTTATTAGCCTGCCGCTGGGCGTGTTACAGGCGCAGACGGTCTCGTTTTCGCCAACGCCAGGGGAAATATTCACCTATGCCCGGAGCCTGGCGATGGGGGCGGCGCTGCGCGTCTCGCTGCTGTTTCGCTCAAGCGTATGGCGCGAAGCGGCATCACACACCCCACGATTGTCAGCCGAGCTCAAAGAGCTGAGCTTTCTGCTTGCCAGCGGGGAGCTGCCGTCAACGTGGTGGACATCGATGCCTGAGCCAACGCCGCTGATCACGGCGTGGGTCGGGGGACCGAGGGTGACCACCATCAAGCAGCGGGTGGGAGCGAACGCAGCTCCCGAGGCGCTGGCACTAGAATGTGTCCAGACTTTAGCGATGATCCTGGGTCAGTCAGCCGCCAGTCTGCAGCATCAGCTGCTGAGCTGGCATTCGCACGATTGGCAGGCGGACGAGTATGCCCAGGGGGCCTACAGCTACGTGCCGGCGGGGGCACTGGACGCCTCGGAGAAAATGACGGAACCCGTGCACGACACACTGTATTTTGCCGGGGAGCACACTGGCAGTGGCTCGCATTGGGGTACCGTGCACGGTGCGTTGCGCAGTGGCATTGACGCGGCGACACGGTTGCTGAAAGCGAGCCGAAGAATCGACAGCAACAGTCACGCCGTTTTCGGCAGCAACGGATCGTAGGACGTCTGCATCACGCCGGCAGCGGTGACGCTCATGCGTTCGATGTACTGGCTGGCGATCGGCTGCTCTGCGGGTTTGCGGCGGCGGCCGGCAGCGTATCCTGCGCGCCTGCGGCCGCGACGGCCTCAGGGTTCGCGGGAACATCGTTGCTGCTGACCATTACCGTGCGATGCGGATTGGCGATCTGGATGCCGCGGGCTCGAAATAGGTCGAGGATGCGTCGATTGAACTCGCGCTGCACGCTCCAGCGAGCGCTGTCGAGACACTTCATCTGCCCTGAGAGAGTCACCGCTGCGCCGTCGATCTCGTCGACACCCCAAAAAGTGAAGTCGGTGAGTATGCCGTCTTTGAAATTCTTGTCCTCGCGCAGCCCCGCACCGATCTCCTTGAGTGTGGCGATGGCGGGGTCGATGTCCTGTCCAAAGGCTATGCACACCTTGATGAGCACTATTCCGAGACCACGATTGGTGTTGTTGACGGTCGAGACGGAGCTGAACGGGACGGTGTAAAGCGAGCCGTCGCTAGCGCGCAACCGTACGGTACGGATGCTCAGGTGCTCCACGGTACCGGAAACGCCGGCGAGCGTGACCCAGTCACCGACCTGTATGGAATTGTCGATCAGCAGGAAGATTCCCGTGATGACATCCTGCACGAACTTTTGAGAACCAAAGCCGAGCGCCACACCGAAGATGCTGGCGCCGGCAAGCAATGGAGCGATGCTGACACCAAGATCGCTGAGCGCAACGAGCAGCACCACCGGTGCAATCGCGAGCAAAAGCGCGGCGCGCAGCATCGGTTGCAAGGTTCGCAGCCGCGCTGCGCGCGCCAGCTCATTCTCCTTGGTCCAGCGGTTGAGTTGTCGCTCGACCGACACGTTGATCCACTCCCACACGAACAGAGCGATTATCGCAGCGACCGCTATGCTCAGCAGAGCCGATGTGAGTCGGTGCACGACCGTGCCACCGCGAAACACCACGCGCACGTTTGCACCCCAGACCTGCAGCATCAGCAGCGCGGTCACGGCGGTGATGGTCCAGCCGAGCAAGCGGCGCAGATAGGGGTAGTATCGATACGCGTGTTGATGCACGAGCGAGCGGCCCGCGTGCTCCTCCTCGACCTGAAACAGTTTGGCCACAGCGCCAAACGCCAGGATCGACACCAGCCTGGCAACGACAAGGATTGCGATCGTAATACCGCCCACATGCTCGAGTGCGCGATAGCCGCTGCGTACGTCGAGCGCCCAGACGGACCACAGAGCCATGACGATGAAAACGGCGACAAAGGCCCAGGAGTCGGCGAGAGCGTCGCCGAATATGACGAGCGACGGATTGGCGGCAAATGCCCTTCGAACTCTCGCCGCCACAGGCTCTCGGCACTGCAGAATCCAGATCGAGAGCATCACATGGGCGACAAGCGCAACCACCTTCATCAATGCGAGATAGGCTTCTTCATTGAGCCCGAGTGCGAATGCGGTCGCCGCCAGGGCCGAGCCGAACGCGACGACACTGACGATCCGTACGACCCAGCGCTGCGTAAACGCAGCCGAATCGTCACTCACGCGCAACAACCGCAAGCCTGACTGGCCGGGCTGGAATAAAAAACCGCTGATGATCACGACCGTGCGGCTGACCACATATATTTCTATTAGCGAATCGGCTGCACGATCCGGTGGTTTGCCCGCCGCGGCGAGGATCGACATCATCAGGCTGGCCGCTGCGGCAAAAACCACGAGCGGCAACAGATTCAGCAGCAGGCGCAATGCCGCTCGTGGCAAGCGGGCGAGCAATGATATGTGCAAAGTGGCGTGCTGCTGGCGATCGGTTTCATCCGCAATGGCTACACCTGCTGGTGCTGTGTGCGGTACCGCAGGCACGGCGATCGGGCGCAGCGCTCGCTGCGCGAACCAGGCGAGCAATAGAGCTGGCAGCAGCGCGATGCAAAGCGTCCAGAGGAGACTGACCAGTGCCGCGCGCTCGAGCGGACTTTTCAGCAGCCTATTCCACCAAAGCCGCACTGAAGCTATATCGAGCAGCGCCGCGACGGAGCGGCGCAGCGACAGACCCGTCTGCACGGCGAGAAACGCGCCCTGGTGTATGACCTGCGATACGAGGCCATTCGGACTTATGGTCGCCGACACAGTTGCTGCCGTACTGCCCGGCGCGCTGAGCGTCGGTGCGGGCCCGGCGGGCCCCGGCCCTGTGCTTACTGCGCCGGCGGCGGCAATCGCACGCAGAGTTTGCTCGATCTGCGCGCGTCGACGCGGATCGTCCAGAATCTGCAGGGCGTCGCGAGCCTGCTCCGCGGTCAGTGTCGTGGAGGCAGCGGGCGCCGTAGCTGCCCCTGGGGACTGAGCCACAGCCAGGGTCGAGGATGCCGAGAGCGCGAGGAGTGAAACAATGAGTATTGGACGCATATGTGATTTCGCAGGACGGGGGCCGCTATCACTGCGCAACGCGCGACCGACTACTGGTGTGCGATTCACGAAATCATGTCACAGCACCAGTCCCGGCTGGCATCGTCACTTATCCGTGTTGCACTGTTAGCCACGTCCGAGGTCAGTGCGGGAGCTCAGCCGACCTGACCGGAGATGTAGTGCTGGAGCTGTTCAATAGTGTATTTCTGCTCGGAGATCACATCCTTGACCAGATCGCCAATCGATATGAGGCCAACGAGCTTGCCGTTGTCGACTACGGGCAGGTGGCGCAGCCGGTGCTGCGTCATCAGCGCCATGCATTGCTCGCTGGTCTGATCGGGCAGCACATACATTACCGGGCTATGCATAATCTTGCGCACAGGCGTTGTTTTGGAGGAGCGCGCCATCAGTACGATCGAGCGCGCGTAATCGCGTTCGCTGATCATGCCGATGATCTTATCGCTTTCCGTAACCACCAAGGCGCCGATGTTCTTATCCGCCATCAGCTTGACGGCGTCGAAGACTGAGGCTGTGGGCGCTATCGTATGCACAGTCTGCTCGGTCTTCGATTTCAGAATGTGGGCTACGATTGACATCATCCCTCCGTACACGCGCTCGCGGCGTGCAAGATTGTGCCAATGCGCCGGGCAGGGGCTACCCGCATTTAAAGCATAGCTCATCCACGTCTGATCAGCGCATCGCGATCAGGCAGAGCGCCTGCTGGGCAATCGTCGCCGCGATGATTGGCTGATCGACGCAGGGCCCGATGCCGCGGCGCATACGCCGGGCGGCCCTTACAGAATCGGCAGCCAGCAGACAGCGTTTATGGCGCTATCTGCTGGGGTGTGCCGCTAGGCAGTTTTCGCCGAAGGCCAGAACCTCGCATGCATATTGCGCAGGATCAGCATGATCGCCGCGCCCGCCGTCAATAATCCAAAGCTCCCCAGTATCGACGCCAGGTATCTGCCGATGTCGGGAATGACGTCGAAGTAGTGTGCGAACGCAGTCAGCGCCAGCGCGGTGACAACGACCCGCACCGTGTCCTCACGTGCTATTGACCAGCCGACTATCAATCCGATGATGAGCAGTATCAATTCGACGTATGGAATCGCGACGAAGGCCGCCACGATCGCGACGACCAGGCCGATCAAGCCCACTATTTTTTCTGCAGTCACAGTAGCCCCCTCGTGTTTGTTATTGCTTGCGATCCGCAGGCCCTTAAGACCAGGCCGTGGATGCTCTACGCGGCGTACGCCTAACCGATGTTAGATTCTGAAAGCAGGCCGTACGCGCGCCCGAATACTATCTGCCGCTAATAAAAATGACAACTTACGATGTTAAGTTACTATAAATCTTAACTAGCACTCGCGCAGGGTGATCGCCAGCCGACATTGTTTTGCAGCTCTGTTATCACGGCGCAATCCCCGGGCTGCGATGCTGCCCAACGCCGCCGCGGCCAAAGACCGCGATCGGGATCTGTCTTAATATGATTACTCTTTAATTATCAGTAAGTTCTGATAATTACTTAGAGGTAATAATAGGACAGCCGAACACAGCCGCGCGCGGCACCGCCCTTCAGGGCGTGTCGGAGAGGTGCTGTTTGAGCATGGTCTCGGTTCGCGCCCAGGCATCTGCAGCTGCCTTGCTATCGTAGTGCATGCCTTCGACGACGAAATCGTGTCCGGCGTTTGGATAGGTGACGAGCTCAAAGGGCGCATTGATTGCAGCAGCAGCGCCCGCGATTGATCTGGCCGTCCCAATCAGGCAGCAATTCTTTAACGTATCCTTCTCGCCCGCGAACATGAGCACCGGCACTTTGATCCTGCCGACAACGGCTGGAATGTCCTTGTATACGCTGGTCAGCGGATACATCACCACGACGACCGCTACCTGATCGGACCACTGCGGCGCGTAGCCGAGCACCTGTCCGCCGCCCAGACTGAATCCCACGACGCCCACTTTGCCGGGCAGGGCGTTTGGGGATTGCGTTGCCTTGTCGATGGCCGCCTTCAGGCCCACACCGTGGTCGCCAACCATGCTATTGCCATCGAGAAGAATCACGTCGTAGCCGAAGCTTGCGAGCTTGCGAGCCGGGCCTTCGTAGGCCTTGGCTCCCATGGAGCCGGATACCGCCACAATCACGCGGCCCTTGCCGCCCGCAGGTGCGAATTCCTGGGCCTGGGCGGAGGCGATGAACGCGAAACCGATCATTGCTGCGAGCACATACATCGTCCTGGTCACGTTCATGCTCCTCTCTACTGATTCCCCGCAGTTTGCAACATTATTTCCCCGCTCTCGGAAGCGGCGCATTATATCGGGGCCGTGCGCCGAAGGCGCGCACGGTTGCAGCGCTTCAGCGCTGCGGCTAGTGCAGATGCAGCGCGCCGGTGCCGAACAATCCCAGCAATCCGATGATGATCAAATAGATCGCCACGATGTAGTTCAACAATCGCGGCACCAGCAGAATGAGAATACCGGCAATGAGCGACACGAGCGGCCCAATCGTCACATGCAGATTCATAAACACCTCTGGAGCGGCAGGAGGAAGCTGGTAATTGCGGCGCTACGGACCTTCGTCTTTGCGTTGGATCATTTCGGGCAAGCCGACGCCGCGCCGCTATCGGCCCGATAATCGTAGCTATAGCGCCACTGCACCGAGCGGCCGGCGGCCGCGTCGAGGCGGATGAAGGGCTCGATGGCAGCCACGCGTTGTATCGACCAAAACTGCAATTTCTCGAGCGGCTTGTCGGTGGTAACGGTGACTGCGGCGCGCCGGTTCGCACTGATCATCACGATTCGGTTGTCGGCGGCGCCGGGTCCGAAGCCGCGTATCGCGATGGCGATGCTCTCGTGCGCCCCGGGTGTGCGCGCCAGCGTCAATCGATTACCTGCGATCGCAGCGTTATCCACGGGCACGTCCGACTGGATCGTAAATGGCAACTCCAGCGTCAATCCCGATTCGGTTGGATGATTGTCGAGGGTCAGGAAATTGTGATCGTACACCGTGTTGCGGATGCGCAGATGCCCCCGATTGGTGAGCGAGTGAGAGATGATCATGCGCGGCGCTCCTGCCACCAGATCGATACGCTTGATATAGCTGTAGGCGTAGCCCGAACCACGGTCCGCGAGCTCCTGGCTCATGACCAGGCTGCGCTGGCCGATCTTGCGCCACCGCCATCGGCCATGATCGACAAAGTCGTAGGCGCGATAGTGGTCATACTCAGCCAGATCGGGACGTCGAAGGGCCCCGATACCAATCTTGACGAAGCTGTCTCCGGGTTTCGCGGCATCGAATCCCAGCGGGTCTTCCATGGCAGCGAATTCCTCGACCGGACCGGTGGCCGCGCTTGCCGTGCTTGCCACGAGCCTATCGCCGTCATAGGTGAAGTCCCGGACGGTAGGCGAGATCTGGTCAAACCACGGTCCATAGAACCGCTGACCGCCGTGACACAGCTTCGTGATCATCCCGGACCAATCAAAGCGGGTGCCTCGATAAAATCCCGTCGCAGCGTCGGGCAGCGCAATCGTGGCTTCGATCAGTCCATTGGAAATAGTGACCGACGGGGAGGATTGCAACCGCGCCGAGGCGCTCTGTGCATCCGCCACCGCGTTGCACTGAGCCGAGGATGCGAATGCGATCAGGCAGACTGCCAGCGGCAAATAAGGTGCGCGTGACATATCGCAATGCTACTTTGTGAGAACGACTCGATATGCAGTCAGGGCTTACGGAACTTCATCACGTAATTATCCGCCTCCCCAATCGCGAGGTAGCGCTCGCGGTCCTTATCCCCCTGCGAGAGCGTGGGTGGCAGCGTCCATACGCCGTCGACCCAGTCCTTCGTGTCGCGCGGATTGGCGTTAATCTCGGATGATTCGACGAGCACGAATCCTGCCCGTTTCGCCATATCGATCGTGTAGTCCTGGCGCACGTAGCCATTCTTGGCCCGCGGGTCCTGGGGCTGATCGGTGCGGGCCCTGTGCTCCTCGATGCCCAGAATGCCGCCCGACTTGAGTGCGCGGAAACAAGCCGAGAGCGCCGCCTCGGCGTAGCCACCATCCATCCAGTTGTGCAGATTGCGAAATGTCAGTACGAGATCGGCGGAGCCGGGCGGTGCGATATCGATGTGCCCGGCGCCGAGCATAGTCTCGTGGATGACCCCGAAGCGGGCTGCTTGCGCGGCGACGCCCGCGCGCCAGCGAGCGGTGCCTTCATCCTCGCCTTTGTCGCCTGGCACCGGCAGCGCCACGTAGTAATGCCCGTGCGCCGCCAGATAGGGTCCCAGTATCTCGGTCCAGTAGCCGACACCGGGCCAGAGCTCGACCACTGTCATCGCCGGCTTCAGACCGAAAAATGTCAATTCCTGTCCCGGATGACGCACTGAGTCTCGGGCCGTCATGGCTGGCGTGCGCGCCGGATTGGCAATGGCGGCAGCGAGCGCCGGGTCCACATTTGCGGGCCCCGGCATCGCGGCGGCCCGTCCCGGCGCGGACGCGGCAATGGCGAGGAGCGCAAGCAGTGTGGCGCCAAGCAGTGCCTGGGCTTTCAGGTTAAGTCGCATGAGCCGCTCCTTCTTTCATTTTTCATTGCTGAACTTGTAGACCGTGACTTCATGAAATGGCTTTGACGGCGTGATTTCGGTGCTGGGAAAGTTCGCATGGTTGGGCGAATCGGGGTAGTGCTGCGTCTCGAAGCACATCGCCTGACGATTGCCGTAATGCTTGCCGCTTTTGCCGAGGACGGTAGCGGTGATGTTATCGCTGTAGACCTGAACACCGGGCTGCGTGGTCAGGACCTCCATGACGCGGCCTGAGACCGGATCGCTTATCCGCACGGCAGGCCGCAGGGTGCCCGGGCGGCCATTGATGATCATGTTGACGTCCAGTCCCTTGCGCTGCGCGATCTGGACAAAGCTCGAATCCAGGATGTCTCCGAGTCGCACCGGCTTGCGAAAATCCAGCGGCGTGCCTGCCACCTGCGCGATCTCGCCGGTCGGAAGCCCGTCGCTGTCGGCTGGAGTGTACTGGTCGGCGAACATCTGCAATCGCTCGTTGGCCACATCGCCGCTGCCGTCGCCGCCAAGATTGAAATAGGCGTGGTTGGTGAGATTGACCACGGCCGGCCGGTCAGTGACGGCTCGAATATCCATCTTCAGCGCATTGTCGCGGGTCACGGTGTAGATGACAGTCGCGGTCAGTGTGCCTGGAAAGCCTCCATCCCCATCGGCACTGGTCAGCGTCAAGGTCACGCTGGGCTCGGGCCCGTCATGCATGGCCGCTCGCCAGACTCTTTTCTGAAAGCCGGCAGTGCCGCCATGGATCACGATGTTCTGGTCGGGACTCGTCAGAGTCAGGTGGATGGTCTTTCCTTCGAGCGGGAATGAACCGTGGTTGCCGATGCGGTTGGCGTAGCGTCCGATGACGG
>JBEKUL010000044.1:0-22518 GCA_049515055.1 Steroidobacteraceae bacterium
ACGTCTGGATCGGTGGCAATGGGGGACCGGATTCCCAGATCTTGAAATTTACGAAAGATGGCAAATTCCTGCTGCAAGTGGGCAAGAAGGGTGCTCGGCGGGTTGCCGGGGCGGCTGCGGGCACCGGTGAAGGGGCGGCCGCGGGGTTTGCGGGCGGCAGCAACGATCTTATGAATTTCGGGCGTGTCGCCAAGATATTTGTGGATCCCAAGGAAAATGAGGCTTACATCGCCGATGGCTATCTGAACAAACGCGTCGCGGTCCTGGATGCCGATACCGGCAAGATGAAGCGCTATTGGGGCGCATATGGCCACAAGCCGGATGACACGCCAATGCCGCCTTACGACCCGTCCCAGCCCCCCGCGCAGCAGTTTCGCAGCCCGGTGCATTGTGCCGACATGTCGGTGGACCGGATGATTTACGCTTGTGATCGTGCCAACGATCGGCTGCAGGTGTTCACGCCCGACGGCGTGTTTGTCAAAGAAGCCTACTATCACACCAACACCAAGGAGAACGGTTCCGTCTGGGACATCGCCTTTTCCAGGGACCCGGGGCAGAAGTACATCTTCATGGCTGATGGCGTGAACGACAAGGTGCGCATCATCGATCGCCAGTCACTCAAGGAGTTGACGAACTTCGGTGACGGTGGCCGACAGCCCGGCGAATTCCACGCGGTACACAGCATCGCTATCGATCACGAGGGCAACCTGTACACGACCGAGACTTATGAGGGCAAGCGCGTTCAGCGTTTCCTTCTCAAAGGCCTGGCACCGGTGAGCAAGATGGATCAGGGCGTGCCCTGGCCCGTCAGCAACTGACGAGCATGGCAGCGCTGCGCTGCATCGGCCTGCTGGTGGCGGCAATGGCGCTGCTGACGGCGCCGGTGCGCGCCCACGACATTCCCATCGACGCCGTGGTGCGAATGTACGTCAAACCGCAGGGCCAGGTCCTGCGGGTGCTGGTGCGCATGCCGCTCAAGTCAACCACCGAGGACATGGAATATCCTCGCCGCGAGCGCGATTTCGTGGACCTGGCCAAGGTTGAACCCTTTCTGCGCGATGCCGCCACGGTGGCGTTGCTGGATAGTCTGGACATTTATGAAGACGGCAAGGTGTTGCCGAAGCCGCGTATCGCCTCGGTGCGCATGTCGCTGGAATCCGATCCCTCCTTCGGCAATTACGATACTGCCCTGGCGCATGTGCTCGGACCGACGCTACCGGACAGCGAAACACTGTACTGGGAGCAGGGCATCCTGGACGTGCTGTTCGAATATCCCATCCGTTCTGAGCGCTCCTACTTCTCGATTCACGCCGGCTTCAACCGGCTGGCGCTACACGAGGTCACCACTGTCCAGTTTCTGGCCCCGGGTGGCATCTCCCGTGCCTTGGAGCTCGAAGGCGATGCGGGCCTGGTGCATCTGGATCCGAGCTGGTTCCACACCGCCGGACGCTTCGTCATCATGGGTTTCAATCACATCCTTGACGGCACCGACCATCTGCTGTTTCTGCTTTGCCTGGTGATCCCGTTTCGCCGGGTGCGGCCGTTGATTCCCATCGTTACGGCGTTCACCGTGGCTCATTCCATTACATTGATCGCCTCCACCTATCACTACGTGCCCGACGTACTGTGGTTTCCGCCTCTGATCGAGACCCTGATCGCGATGTCCATTTTCTACATGGCGCTGGAGAACATCGTGGTGCAGCGGCCGTTGCATCGTTGGATCATCACCTTCTGCTTCGGTCTGGTACACGGCTTCGGGTTTTCCTTTGGGTTGCAGCATTCTCTGCAATTCGCAGGTTCGCACCTGCTCACGTCGCTCCTGTCCTTCAATGTGGGCGTAGAATTGGGCCAACTGTTGGTGCTATGCCTGTTCGTGCCAGCGCTGAATCTATTGTTCCGCCACGTGATGCCCGAACGGATGGGAATTATTATCGTCTCGGCGATTGTCGCTCACCAGGCGTGGCACTGGATGGTGGACCGCTTAGAGGTACTGGAGCGCTTCCCCAGACCACGCATCACGGCTGCCGGCGTGCGTAGCGCGCTGGGCTGGCTGTGCGCCGCGCTGGTGGTGGCGGGGCTGCTCTGGCTGACTTCTCTTATTACAAAGGGTTGGACTGAGTCGCAACAACGAGAGATACCCAAGTCTTACTGACGCCGACAATCGCTGCCTCTGTACCATTACCAGATGGCCAGCATGCACCGGGGGTAGCAGTGACAAAAGCATCGATGGCAGCCGCGCTCGCTGCGAAGCTGGAGTCCGGCGCGTACGCGCTGGGCGCGTTGACGTTGACGTTGACGTTGATGCTGGTGCTGGTGTTGGGCGCAGCTCTCGCGGCGGGCGGTGCGCCGGCTGCAGCAGCCGAGGAAGCAGCCAATGTAGAGTGGACGACCTATGCGGGCAACTGGGATGCCAGCAAGTACAAGCCGCTCGATCAGATCAACGCCTCGAACTTCAATCAGCTCGAGGTGGTCTGGCGCTTCAAGACCGATCACATCGGTAATCGGCCGGAGTTCAAGCTCGAGGGCACGCCGCTGGAGATCGGCGGGGTCCTGTATGCCACGGCCGGCTCGCGCCGCGGCGTGATTGCACTGGACGCTGCCACCGGTGAGCTGCTGTGGGTTCACGGCGAACACGAGGGTGCACGCGGCGCGGCAGCCCCGCGGCAACTGTCCGGCCGGGGACTGGCCTACTGGAGCGATGGCAAGGACGCGCGCGTGCTGTACGTGACGCCCGGGTATTTGCTGATCGAGCTGGATGCGAAGACGGGTCAGCGCGTCAGTGCCTTTGGCGATAACGGTGCAGTGGACCTGAAGGCCGATGATGATCAGAAAATCGAGCCGGATCTGACAACCGGGGAGATCGGCTGGCAGTCCGCACCGACGATCAGTGGGGATCGGGTACTGATCGGCTCGGCCTTTCGCGAGGGCTTCACACCCACCAGCTACAACAATAACAAGGGGTCGGCGCGCGCCTATGATGTGCGCACGGGTCGAAAACTCTGGGAATTTCACACGATTCCGAAAAAGGGTGAACCCGGCTACGAGACCTGGCTCGACGGCTCGGCCGAGCACACCGGCAACACCGGGGTGTGGACTGAAATCAGCGCCGATCCACAGCTCGGCCTGGCCTATCTGCCGGTCGAATCGCCGACTTCGGATTTTTACGGCGGCAAGCGGCCCGGCAACGGTCTCTATGGCAATAGCCTGGTTGCCGTGGATCTGGATACCGGCAAGGTGAAATGGTACTACCAGCTCATTCATCATGAGATCTGGGACTACGACATCGCGTCCGCCCCGCTGCTGATGGATATCACGGTCAACGGCAAGCCGGTCAAGGCGGTTGCCGAGCCCACCAAGCAGGGTTTTCTGTTCGTGCTCGATCGCGTGACCGGCAAGCCGGTCTGGCCGATACCTGAGAAGCCGGTGCCGCGCGGCAAGGTCCCGGGCGAATGGTATGCGCCCACGCAGCCCATCCCAAGCAAGCCGCCCGCGTACGCGCGCACCGGAGTCACGCCGGACGAGTTGATCGACTTCACGCCGGAAATGCACGCGCAGGCATTGGAGCTGGTGAAGAACTATCAGCTCGGACCCATCTACACGCCACCGGTAGTCAGTGAGCAGCCGGGGCCGCTCGGAACGCTGATGCTGGGACCGGCCGATGGCGGCACCAATTGGCCCGGCGGCTCGTTCAACCCGCAGACTCACACGGCTTACCTCTATGCCTGTAATGCCTGCCTGATTCCTATCGGCCTGGTACCGCCGCCCGAAGGCTTTTCGGACCTGCCCTATGTCGTAGGCAGAGCGGGGCGTAAAGTCACCATGATCAACGCATCCGGAACGAACCAGGGAGCGGATGCGCCACTGACGATGGCACAGCCGGCGCCGGTCGAGAGCGACGATAATCGGCCGCTGAGCGTCGCGGGTCTGCCGATTATCAAACCGCCTTACAGCACTATCACCGCCATCGATCTGGATAGCGGCGAGATCAAATGGCAGATCCCGCATGGCGAGACGCCCGACTTCATTCGTAACAGCCCAGCGCTCAAGGGCATGCAGGTTGCGCGCACCGGACAGACCAGCTACAACATCGGCACGCTGCTGACCAAAACCCTCGTCATCGCCGGTGACAGCATGGTGACGACTACCGCCGATCACCCGCGCGGCGCCATGCTGCGTGCCTATGATCAGGGCAGTGGGCGGGAGGTCGGCGCCGTGTGGCTGCCGGCTCCGCAGAGCGGCTCACCGATGACCTTCATGCTCGACGGCAGGCAATACATCGTCGTGGCCGTCAGCGGCGGAAACTATTCGGGCGAGTACATCTGCTTGTCGCTGCCCAAGCAATAAACGTCACACCAAAGAGCATTTTATGCAGGCCACAGTCCTCAATCGCATGGTTTTTCTCTGGACCGGCCTGTGTGTGCTGGCACCGCCCTGGGGCGCCGCTTTCGCACAGCAAGCCAGTGAGCCCACCAACTCCGCGCCCGATCCATACACGCGCGTGGATGGCTTCTTCAAGCCGCCGCCAGGTCGCACACTGGGCTCGAGCAGCGGCGTGGCGCTTGATCGCGCAGGCAACATCTGGGTCGCTGATCGCTGCGGCGCGAACAGCTGCGACGGCAGCACGCTCGATCCCATCATGGAATTCGATGCCAAAGGCAAGTTCATCAAATCATTCGGCGCCGGCATGCTGCTGTTCCCGCACGGCATGTTCATCGATCGCTCTGATCACATCTGGGTTACTGACGGTCATGTGGGCGAAGGCAAGGGC
Organism: Steroidobacteraceae bacterium; assembly: GCA_049515055.1. Lineage (GTDB taxonomy): Bacteria > Pseudomonadota > Gammaproteobacteria > Steroidobacterales > Steroidobacteraceae > FEN-1191. The sequence continues at coordinate 4,769 of JBEKUL010000044.1, forward strand.
GACGATGTGCTCGAATTCGATCGCAATGGGAAACTGCTGCGCACTCTGGGCAAGCCGGGCGTGTCCGGCAGCGGCTCCGACACGTTTCACGAGCCCAACGCAATACTGATCGCACCTGACGGTGATATCTTCGTCTCTGACGGGCATGAGCCAGACAAAGGCAATGCCCGGGTCGTGAAGCTCGATTCCCACGGCAGGTTCATCAAGCAATGGGGTTCCCATGGCAGCGGTCCGGGGCAATTCGAGGCCCCGCATACGCTCGCCATGGATTCGAAAGGCCGGCTATTCGTCGGTGATCGCGGCAACAATCGCATTCAGATTTTCGATCAGGACGGCAAGTGGCTCGCAAGCTGGTCACAGTTCAGTCGACCCAGCGGCGTGTTCATTGATCAGCACGACACGATCTATGTGACGGATTCGGAGTCGCGTGCTGCCGACGGCTATGGGCATCATCCTGGCTGGAAGCGCGGGATCCGTATCGGCAGCGCGCGTGACGGGGTGGTCACGAGCTTCATACCCGATCCCGCGGCCGATCAGGAGACGCGGATCACAACGGGCGGGGAGGGCGTTGCGGCCGATGGTCATGGAGGCGTCTACAGCGCCGAGGTCGGCACGCCCGGGGTCGTAAAGTATCAGAAGCGCTAGCCGACATCGCCGCTGCGGGTGCTGTTGTAAACTGGCGCACGAAGAAGCGGCGAAGGGGTAGGGCATCGGTCAACGACAGAAATCTGGAGAACTTCGGTGGAGACGACACGTGGAGACGCTTTGCAGATCGAAGCCATCGGCTGAACCCAAAGTGGCCGTGCCAATGTCGTGTCGAGGCCTCGCCGCGGGGCTCTTGCTGGCGAGCGCCGCTGCAGGGGCGCAGGAGACCACGAGTTCGGCGCTGGATGGTGTCTACACTCTCGAGCAGGCCGCGCGAGGCGTGCAGATCTTCGCGCAGCATTGCGCGGTTTGTCACGGCGCGTCGCTTGGGGGCGTTGGCGAGGCACCGGCGCTGGTGGGCGCGCAGTTCATTGCGGATTTCAACGGCCTGACCCTCGGCGATCTGTTCGAGCGCATACGCACGACCATGCCGCTGAACAATCCGGACGGACTGAGCCGCGATCAGTACAGCGACATCCTCGCTTTCGTGTTGAAGTCCAACGGCTTTCCCGCCGGTGCGCGGGAACTCTATAAACGCAGCGAATATCTCAATGTCATCCGCTTCGAAGCGCCCAGACAGCCTTAGAATGCCGCGCGCTGGGCAGGCAGTGCACACGGCCTGCCGTGCTGAGCAGTGGGGGAGGGCGCGTATGAAGTTTGCATTGCTGATTCTGGCTTCGTTTTTGCTCCTGCCGGCGCTCGTGCCCGCGCAGGACACAGACACGGATTATTCACGCTATGTGTCTCCGTGGAAAACGCCATGGGACTACGAAGGAGCGCAGGGTGCCCAGCATTGGAGCGAGCTTGATCCAGCCTACGCTGCTTGCAACAAAGGTATGGAGCAGTCTCCGATCGATATTCGAAATGCGCGCAAAGCCGATCTACCTGCAATTCGATTCGAGTACAAGAGCAGCCCGCTCAAGTACGTCATCAACAACGCTCACACGATTCGAGTGAACTACCACGACGCGCCGGGAGAGGGGAACTTCCTGGTCGTCGGGGACAAGCGCTATCAGCTCACGCAGTTCCATTTTCACCGTCCGAGCGAGGAGCATATCGACGGCAAGCGCTACGAGATGGTTCTGCACCTGATGCATACCGCCGCTGACCAGGAGGTTGCCGGCGTGGCTGTCCTGCTGAAGCGCGGGCACGAAAACGCGACGATTCAGCAGGTTTGGGACCACATGCCGGACATCGAGGCGCAGGAGGAAGTTGTCGGCACCGAGCTCGACCCGGCTGGCATGATGCCCCACGACACCGGCTACTTCCTTTATACCGGATCGCTATCGGCGCCGCCGTGTACTGAGGCAGTGAAGTGGTTTGTCCTGAAGACGCCGGTGGAAATTTCAGCAGCGCAAATCCAGCAATTCGCCAAGCTCTATCCGCGCAACGCCCGCCCGCTTCAACCTCTCAATGGGCGAGCGGTGCAAGAGAGCCAATGATCGGCCCTCGCGCGCTGGCGCACCAGCTGCTCAGCTGCGCAGGTATTTGTTGAACCAGTCGATCGTGCGCTGCCAGGCCAGGTCGGCGGCGGCTTTGTTGTAGCGTTCAGGGGTGGCATCACAATTAAAGCCGTGAACCGCGCCAGGGTAGATATAGCCTTCGTGCTGAACGTGGGCCTCGGTCAGAGCCGTGTCGTAGCCGGGCCATGAGGCTGCGCCTCGCGTATCCAGTTCCCCGTTATGCACCAGCACCGCCGCCTTGATTTTCGGGATGTCCGCGACGGCAGGAACTGCGCCATAAAAGGGTACCGCGGCGGCCAGATCCGGTCCAAGGCGAACGGCCAGGGTATTGGCAATGCCGCCGCCGTAGCAGAATCCCACGGCCCCGATCCTGCCGCTGCAGTCGGAGCGCGCTTTGAGCCATATGGCCGCGGCCACGAAATCCTCGGTCATCTTATTGCGATCGACCTTCATGAACATCTGTCCGCCTCTGTAGTCATCGCCCGGGAAGCTGCCCAGTGAGGTGAGTCCATCGGGCGCAAAGGCCATGAAGTTAGCCAGTGCGAGCCGGCGCGCGATGTCCTCGATATGAGGATTCAGACCCCGATTTTCGTGGATGACGAGAATTCCGGGCAATTTCACCGGCGTCGCGTCGCGTGTGTCGGCACTGACCGGGCGCACGAGGTAGCCCCTAATGCTTCCGTTGCCCTGCGGCGAGGGAACCGTCTGATTTGTGGCCTCGATCCGGTCATCGGTTTTGGACACCTGCTGACCCAAGGCGTAATTCGGCATTAACATCCCTCTGACCGTTGAGGCCGCCAGGCCGCCTACTGCAAAGCGCTGTATGCCATCCAGAAATGAACGGCGGCTGATTTCACCGTGAATAAAGCGGTTATAGAGTTCTACGGCCTCGGCCGGTAGCTTGGGTTTTACTGGCTCCATTTGGTCTGCTCCTCGCGAGAGAATGTGCTCTGCCTGACTAGTTTGCCACTTCTCGCATCTGTTTACTTCGACGTCGGACAGGCGGTCGCGCGACTAATCCCCTCGTTCGTGCGCGCGCATTGCGATGAGCATTGAGCAAAGCTCAACGCACCTTGAGCGCTTTGCGCTGGACCGCTGGCCCTGGCGGGCATGCTGTCTGCGAGCCGCTCGTGGCTCAAGGTAAGTAATCAGGAGAGATGTCATGTCACCCATTATGAAGAACGCGTTGGCCGCGGCGGTGGCCGTCACTCTGACCGTCTGGCACGGGGCCGCGCTCGCTGGCCCGCTCAGTGGCTCCCAGGTTGAGACCAAGGCTGTCGTGGTCCGCTTTGCGGACCTGGATCTGAACCAGCCAAAGGACATCCAGATTCTGTATCGCCGCATCAAGCTCGCGGCCGGTGTCGCATGCGGCACGCGTGAGCAGACCGGCTCGCGTCTGCCGTTGCCATCCTGGCAGCGCTGTGTGGTCGGCGCGCTCGATTCAGCGGTATCGCGGCTGGATCGACCGGCGTTGAGCGCCTACCATCGGGCACATACGACCGATACAGTTCGGAGGGGGTGAGCCATCGCACATGCCAAACGACCCAAACCCGAGCGCTCGCGCACCCGAGCCGTCCCGGCCGCGAACGCGGCACTGCGCAGGCTGCCGCTGGCCAGCCTGCGCGTGTTTGTCGCTGTGGGCGAGCACTTGAATTTCACCCGCGCCGCCGATGCGCTGGGGGTCACAGCCAGTGCGGCCAGCCTCCAGGTCCGTGCGCTCGAGGAATACCTCTCGCGTCGGCTGTTTCGCCGCGATGGCCGACAGGTGCATCTGACCCATGAGGGAGCCTGTCTGCTGCCGCGCGTCCAGCAGGCTTTGACCGATATCGAACGCGCGGTCGATGACGTGCGCGGCGAGCGACAGAGCGGTCCGATCCGCGTCACCACAGTAGGCTCGTTTCTGCATCAATGGCTGCTGCCCCGTGTTGCCCGCTTTCGCCGCGCTCACCCCGACGTGGATCTGCTTCTGCAGAGCTCGCCGGTCGCGGTTGACTTCGTACGCGAGGACTTCCATCTGGCGATTCGCCTTGGTGCCGGCGGGTGGCCCAATGTTCATTCCGAGAAGCTGTTCGAGGAGTGGCTGCTGCCGGTATGCGCGCCGGCGCTGCTCAAGAGATTCGGGCCGATACGCGATGTCGATGACCTGCGCCGCTACCCGCTGCTGCACAGTACTGGAGAACCCTGGACCACGTGGCTCTTTGAGGGTCGCGCTGACGATCCGTCCGCGAGCTTCCGCGGCGCCATGTACGAGGATTCGCAGGCCGTGGTGCGCCTGGCCGTGCAAGGCGACGGTCTCGCACTCGGGCGCTGGAGCCTGGTCGCCGACGACATTGCAAGCGGTGCTCTGGTCGCGGCCGGCGAGCGGCCGGTGCGCTTCGAGTGCAGCTACTGGATCGTCTGGCCCAATCGCGCCGACGCGCTGCCGGGCGTGCGCGCCTTCATCAGCTGGCTACGCAGCGAAGCAGCGAATTTCCCACTGCCGCGGGGCGCCGTCAGCCACGGCGAGTCACGCCTTTAAGTAGCGTGACCCGCCATGGACAGATGTCAGATCGAAGGCTCCTTATTCAAAGAGAGCACTTCGCCCGTGCGCGTCAGAACAGTGCACGATACACGCGCCACCGTTTGATTGCTTCGCGGGTCAGTGGCCGTGAGTAGCCAGCTTGTCGTCGGGCCTGAGAGATCCAGGAACTCTGTGGGTGAGAACCCATAGGAGCGGGTATCGCGCAAGCGCGGAGCCGCGGCGTATTCCTGGGGCAGGCTCGACATCAAGGCTGTGAGGCAGCTCGTCGGCACCGACTCACTGCCCTCGGCTGCAGCAAGCGCCGGGGCCGCTGCTGCGGCGACTGCGAGCACGCACGCCAGGCGTTTCAGTGATTCCATGTTCGTATCTCCTGATCAATTGGGGGTGAATTGACGATACGAAGGTAATGTGTGATAGTTCGTACAGCAAACGAATATTTTTTGTGACTGCCGCCGATTGCTTAGCGATCGTCGCTGTTAAGCGACAGCGCGGCAGTTCTCGGCGAGCCAGCCCAGCACAGCCGCGACCTCAACGCGACCGGTGTCGGCCGGACGCGCCAGAGCCATGTAACTTTCACCGAGATTCAGCTCCTGCGCGCACAAGCGTGCGAGGGTGCCGGCGGCAATCCTTCTGGCCGCCAGCGGCGCGGATATCAGTGCCACCCCCGCACCCTGCTCCGCGGCGTCCACGACGGCTGTCATGGAATCAAATTGAATCATATGTTTTGGGCGCAGCGCTCCAAGACCAAGCATAGCCGCCCACTGCGCCCATAAATCCGGACGATGGTTGTGCACAATCAGCGTTTCGCCTGTCAAGTCCGTTGCGGTGCAGCCTTTCGGTCGTTCAGCCAAGTCTGGTGCGCAAACCGGCACATAGCTTTGGGCGAACAGTTGCGTGCAATGCAAATCAGCTACGGCACTGCGCTTCAGGGTAATCGAAATATCGATGTCCCAGCCATGCTCGAAAGTCAGACTTTGCGGTGTGCTGATGCGCAACTCGACCTCAGGTTGGGCCGCGCGCAGCAGCGACAGGCGCGGTATCAGCATCTCAGTGGCAAAAAACGGCGGCACCTGCAGGCGTAGCGCGGCGTGCGCAGCACGGCTCTGGAGCTGTTCCAATCCGGCTTCCAAACGCGTCATCGCGGCGTTGACATGCTCGAGCAGCAATGCGCCCGCATCGGTCAACTGCAGTGCCTGCGGGCGGCGCTGAAACAGCGCTACCGCGAAGTGCGCTTCCAGGGATCTGATCTGATGACTGACCGCAGAGGCGCTCAGACACAGCTCTTCGCTTGCGGCTTTGAAACTCAGTCTGCGAGCCACGACTTGAAATGTCAGTAAGAACTTCAATGAGGGGATTCGCACCCGAGCACTCCTCGTCCCATTAACAACGTGTCCATGCACCCAGAGCCCTGCAATCCATGTGCCAGCGCATTGCCGCAAAGCAACGCAAAAGGAATGACGTCATGACCGATGACGCAGCTGCGCCGCGCACTGCAACAGGGAGAAGCTTGTGCCGACGCGGCTATGAAAATGACAGTTTCGCGAAACTTGATTGCGCCAGGGAAAGGGCAATCCAGTGCGCGGCGCGGGTCACGCGGTTAGTTCATGGCCGTAGAAGCCGGTGCCACTTTCTGCGCTCGGATCCAACTGTCGGTCCTGGCGTCGAGCAAATCGAGCGTAAGCACGCCGCCATTGAGCATTTCATCGTGAAAACGGCGCAAGTCGAATCGGGCGCCCAGCTCGCTTTGGGCACGATCGCGCAATTCGCGGAACTTCAATTGACCGAGCTTATAAGACAGCGCTTGCGCAGGCCAGGCGATGTAGCGATCGGTTTCCGATTGAATCGTCGGCTCATCCACGGCCCCTGAATTGCGAAAAAACTCGACCACCTGCTCGCGACTCCAGCCTCTCCAATGGATCCCGGTATCCACGACCAGTCGCACGGCGCGAAACAATTCACTGGACAGGCGCCCAAAGTCGCTGCCCGGATCCCGATAGAACCCCACTTCTTTGCCGAGCTGCTCTGCATACAGCCCCCAGCCTTCGATGTAACCGGAGTTCCCAACATGCTTGCGGAAATTCGGCAGGCCTGCGATCAGCTGTGCGACCGAGCGCTGCATGTGATGTCCGGGGATGCCCTCGTGATAAGCAATGGCCTCGTCAACCAGCAGCGAGCGGTCCGCGAAATTCGAGGTTGCTACGACCACTCGACCCGGGCGCTTGCCGTCCGGCGTACCGGTCTGATAGTGCGTCGCCATTGCAGCCTGGAAATCCGGGATCGCTTCGACCGTGACCGGCGAATCGGGGACGAAGCCGAATAGTTCCGGCAGTCTGGGCTGCATCTGCGCGATGTACTGGCGAAAGTCATCGAGTATTTGTTCGGCAGAGCTCGGGCGGTATTTTGGATTGTCCTTGAGCGAGGCTCGATATGCGCCAATGTCGGCAAAACCTTCATGACGTGCGATGACAAGCATTTCGGCTTCAATCCGCTCCATTTCCCGCAGACCGATCCGATAGATCTGCTCCGGAGTCAGTGTGCTGACGGTGGTGCGGCTGCGTATGTCATTCAGGTAGCGCCGCTGACCGCCGGGCAGAGAGGTGACAGCCAGAGCAGTGCGTCCGTGAGGCGCGTACTGCGTAGCGATGAAATTGCCGAATGCCTGGTATGCGGGCAAAACCTCGCTGCTGACCACTTGCGTTATCTCTCGGGTCAGGCGCTGCTGATCATCCGCTGAAATGCCCGAGGGATACTTGCGGGTGGGTAGCAGGAATGGGTCGGCGCTGATGATGCCTTCGCACTGCGCGGGCACTTTCTCGAGCAGGAAGCGCACCGGCATCAGATGGTCCTTCATGCCGGCACGTAATACTTCCTCGGTTTGCGTGAATGCGCGTGGAATCTGATGCAGGCGCGCTATGTAATCCTCGTATTGCTTGAGCGTAGCGAATGGCACAGATAGTGGCAGGTCAGCCAGATGCACATGCGGGCCATCCATCTGGCTTACCGGCATCTCGTATTCTTTGAAGTCATAGTCGTCGCTGTGCTGCTGCAGAGTCCGTAGCAACAGCTCATGGGATGTCGCGTCCTGTTCGGAAAAGCCCGCGGTCGAAATGACCTTCAGGTGCGCGAGAAAATGCTGATCGCTCGCGTGTTCGGCGCCAAGCGCCGCGAGCGAGCGATCATCCAGCTGATCGTTGTAGCGGTAATCCCCGTAAGCGCTCGCCTGCTCCGGGTGCGCCTTGAGATTGGCCTGATAGTATTCCTCGAGCAGCGCGTTCTGCTCAGCCAGACGAGCATCGACGCCAGTGGATTGGATGGGATTGGATACGCAGGCCGCAAGGCTCAGACAGGCTGCAAAAAGGGCAAGTGTGGGGTTGCGCATGAGCTGATCCTAGCACCGGGTCGAGGCACACTGGCGCCGGCGATGCGCGCTGGCCGTGGGGTCAGGCGCTGCGGCTGAGGATGATATGCGTGGCGTGGTCCGTGGGCACGTGCTGGCTGCAACGATAGCCCAGCGCCAGGGCATTCAGGCCTTCGAATAAGGCTTCACCTGCACCGAGCAGGGCCGGAGCGATGGCCAGGTGCAACTCATCGATCAGGCGCACGCTCAGGTATTGCCGAATCGTTGCGAGTCCGCCGCCGAGCCGCACGTCTTGCCCATTGGCCGCTTCCCGGGCTCTTGCAAGCGCATCGTCAATGCCATCCGTGACAAAGTGAAATATCGTTCCACCGGCCATCGTTATCGATGCACGTGGGTGATGGGTCAGCACAAAGACCGGCACGTGATAGGGTGGATTGTCGCCCCACCAGCCTTTCCATTTGTCATCCGGCCACTCGCCGCGGATCGGCCCGAACATATTGCGGCCCATGATCCACGCGCCGATATTATTAAAGCCGCGTGCAATGAAGTCGTCGTCGGTGCCCGTGGCTCCGCCTTCCTTGCCGTGCATCCTGTGAAAGGTACGGGTCGCAAACGCCCATTCATGCAGCGCCAGGCCGCCGACTCCCAAAGGATGATCGATGCTCTGCCGAGGGCCTGCGCCGTAGCCATCGACCGAGAGTCCAAAGCTGTGAACACGCAGTTTCGTCATGCGTCAGCTTCGTGGATTTGCCAGAGGCAATAGCATGCGCGAACATGCCAGCCGGTCTGGAGACTGAGGTGTGCTCATGCGCTACCTGATCTGGCCACTATTGGTGCTGAATAGCACATTTTGCATATCGATCGCGAGGGCGGCTGAGTCGTCGGCCTCGGTAAGATCGGTGGCCATTCGTTGCGGGCACTTGCTCGATACCCAGGCCGGCACGCTGCTCGCAGCGACGACCGTCATTATCGAGGGTACGCGAATCCGCAGCGTGGTTGCCGGGGATCATGTACCGGAGGGAACGGCGTCCATTGATCTTTCGTCGCAGACCTGTCTGCCCGGGCTGATCGACAGTCACACCCACCTGAGTGATCAAACAAGTCCTACGCTGTATTCGGATCAATTTCATTGGAACCTGGCCGATTACGTCGTGCGTTCCACCGTGTACGCGCGCCGCACGCTGCTTGCGGGCTTCACCACTGTGCGCAATGTCGGAGACTACCAGAATGAGACCGTGGCACTGCGCAATGCCATCAACGCCGGCGTTTTGTCGGGTCCGCGCATTTTCACCGCAGGCCAGCCCATCAGTACGACCGGCGGTCACGCTGACCCCACCAATGGCTATCGTCGCGACCTCGCGGGTGATCCGGGTGTAGCGCAGGGTGTGGTCAACGGCGTGGACGATGCAGCCAAAGCGGTGCGCCTGCACTACAAGCTGGGCGATGACTTGATCAAGATCATGCCATCGGGCGGGGTCCTGGATGAGAGCAATAGCGGCGACAACGCGCAGATGACGCTCGAGGAGGTCAGGGCGATTGTCACGACCGCGCATGACTATGGATTCACCGTGGCCGCGCACGCTCACGGCGCAGAGGCGATACGGCGCGCCGTGCTCGGCGGCGTCGACTCGATCGAGCACGGGACCTTGATGAATGACGAGGACATGAGCCTGATGAAAGAGCACGGTACGTGGTACGTGCCCACCATAATTGCCGGCGATTTTGTGGCTCAACACGCGAACGTCCCGGGCTACTATCCACCGCAGGTGGCGGCCAAAGCCGCAGCGCTTGGGCCGGTCATCCTCGCTACGGCTGGCAAGGCGTATAAAGCCGGAGTGAAGATCGCTTTCGGCACCGATGCCGCAGTCTATCCACACGGGCAGAACGCCCATGAATTCGAGCTCATGGTTCAGGCTGGTATGCCGCCGCTATTTGTGCTGCAAGCCGCAACGACGCACGCTGCGCAGCTGCTCAAGCACGAAAAGGAGCTCGGCAGCGTGACGACGGGAAAACTGGCGGACCTGATTGCCGTGCCGGGAAATCCGCTGGTCGATATCAGTCTGATGAGACGAGTCAGCTTCGTCATGAAAGACGGGATCGTCTATAAACGTGACGGCAAGGCTCTGGATCTCGACGCTCCCGAGAGCGCCCCAACGTTCGCCAAGGCGGAGGCAAAGTGAAATGTCCTAGATGCAAGTCGGACCTCACGGCGGCAGTTCGGCACAAGATCAAGGTCAACTACTGCCAGACCTGTAAAGGCATGTGGCTGGAGCATGAGGAACTCGATCAGCTCGAAGATGAAGTCTTTGACTTCGGCGAACACGCGAAGGGCACTCTGATCTTCAGTTCGACGCCCACGACTGATCAATGCCCGGAATGCACTGCTCTTCTCAGGCGATTCAGGTACAGGTTTTACGATTTGGAGATGGAGTTTTGCGAGAATCAACATGGGTACTGGCTGGATGATGACGAGGACACCAGAGTCCTGGAACTGATGACGAAAGAGGAAGCCGAGCTCAAAAGAAAACTGCTCGCGGAAGACAGGTGGGCGGCGACCTTAAGGCATATGCGCTCACGCTCCTTCCTGAGCAAACTGCGCGATCTGTTCAGCTAGGGTCGATCTGCAGCGCGCAATTTGCGCAGCGCAAAAAACAATTGCCGGTGCTCTCCGGCACGCAGAATTGTGCCCCTGCCCAGCGCCACCAGCACGTACAGGATATTCAGCGCTGACAGGGTTGTGGGAGCGTGCTTTGTCCGCCGCGCAACTGAGGCGACCTCTTTCGCAGTCACGCCGGATCTGCCGCCAAAATGTTTCTGTACGTAACGCAGCGCTGCGGTAGTAACGACATTGAAGTAGCCGGAACCGCGACGCGTTTTCGATCGGGCGAAGGAAAGGATGAAGTAGTAATCCGGGGCTTCAAACACGTGATAAGTCTGGCGCACTGCCTTGACCCGGCCGCGATATTTGAGACCTCTTTGAAGTTTTCTGATGTTCACGAGCCCCCTCCGAAAAGCTGCAGCGCGGGTGCCAGTCAGCGATTGTATGCCCAAAACAGGTGTAAAATCGCATGCCGTGGCATCGAGGAACTCAACGTTGATATCGCGCCGCGAGGTATTGCGCGGTGGCCTGCTGACCTGCCTTGGTGCACCCTGTGTGGGTCTTTCGCAGGCGGGTGAATATTCGGCTCCCACGGCGCCGATCACCCGTCCGATACCCTCGAGCGCAGAGCGCATCCCCGTGATTGGATTGGGCACGGATTCGTTTCGCAGCTCCGAGAGCGAAGCCATTCGGGACGAGATCAAGCGCATGAGCGAACTTGGCGGCTCGGTCATCGACACCGCAGCGGCTTATGGGGATTGCGAGGCACTGATCGGCGATGCGCTCGCGGCGCTGGGCATCCGCGAGCGCATGTTCATCGCGACCAAGCTGACGGCGGAGAGTTTCTTCAGCAGCGGCGGGGGCGGGGAGGCGAGTTTTCATCGCTCGCTTGAGCGCCTGAAAACGCCGCGCATTGATCTGCTGCAGGTACATAACCTTTACGGTATCGACAGCCTGATGCCGCAGCTTCAGCAATGGAAGAAGTCTGGAAAGATCCGCTATATTGGCGGCACGACTTCGCGTGTCTCGCAGCATGGCGAGATCGTTGAAGCGATGCACAAGTATCCGCTCGATTTCATCCAGGTGGATTATTCGATCGCGGATCGCAATGCGGCTGCCACGGTATTTCCCATCGCGCTCGAGCGTCGTGTCGCAGTGCTCGTGAACCTGCCGTTCGCGCGCGCCGCATTGCTCGGAAAAGCAGGAGAGCGCAAGTTGCCCGATTGGGCCGCCGAGATCGATGTCTCGAGCTGGAGTCAGTTCTTTCTCAAATACGTGATCTCGCACCCGGCAGTGACCTGTGTGATTCCCGGCTCCACCAAAGTGGCGCATCTGGAGGATAATCAGGCGGCCGGCCGCGGTCGCCTGCCCGATGCAGCGATGCGCTCGAAGATGGAGCAATTCTGGGACACGCTGGCATGAGTTCGGCTTGCTCAATCGGGCAACGTGCTCCAATCGGGTACCCAGCCGGCTTCGGACCCGCGGAACAGCGGACATCGGATCGGCGATAGGACCAATCCGGGGTAGGCCTGATCAATCGCGGCGAGCTTGTCCGCCCACACGCGAGTCTCCCGGATGGCGGTGACCACGCCGACCACGTTTGCGCCGATCTTCTTCATCAGCGCGAGTTCAGCCGCTACCGTGCCGCCGGTGGAAATGACATCCTCAACCAGCAGCACGCGCTTGCCTTCGAGCCGCTCGATCATCCGAGGATCAATGTAGACGATTTTCGGCTGCACGGGCGTTGTGATCGAGTTGACGGGAATCGATAACTCGTCCTCAAACCAGAATTTGCGTGAATAGCTCAGCGGCACATAGAAAGGGTGCCCGAGCTTCTTGCCCACCGATGCTGCCAGCACCATTCCCAGAGTCGGCATGCCCACGACGATGTCGGGCCGCAACGGCCGCGCGAGCTCGGCCATCGCGCTGCTCAGACGATCCTCCAGCGAGAAGCTATTTTCGGTGATGCACAGATACGCGATCGCGCTCGCAAAATCGGGCGGCAGTGCCAGAAATGGCAGCAACGCCCAGTCTCCGTCCGGCAACTTGACCGGGTAAGCACCCTGATAGGGCGGCGCTGGCAGGGCAGGCAGAGCCGCTCCTGGAATGATGCGATCGTGGTAGGAGCCCCGATCCTGATAGTTCAAGTGCGCGGGCATTTGCAGTCAGCGCGACGCCGCGCCATCAATGATGCCGAAGCGGCTCAGTACCGATTGCGCTTCTGCGGGCCCGCGGGCGCGGGCCGCATGCATGCCGATGCGGCGCGCCGCCTCGACGTTGAGCAAGTTGTCGTCAAGGAATAGCACCTGCGCGGGCGGGCAGCCCAGAGAATCCACGACGTGCTCGAACGCATCGGAGTCGGGCTTGATCCGCCCGGTAAGGTGCGAAGCGAAATGATTATCGAACACCGCGCCGAGTCTCATTTCGTCGAGCATGCGCGGCCAATGCAGGGCATTGCTATTGGAGAGTACTGCGCGCTGATAAGTCGCGGGTATGCGTGCGAGCATTTCCAGGGTGCCGGGATACAGTCCGATGGGCCAGTGAGTGAAAGATTCCAGAAAGCGTTGCGGCTCTATGGCGAGGCCAAATTCGGCAGTCACGCCCACCGCAAACTCGCTGGCATCGATGCGTCCAGTTTCAAATTTGCGCACGACGTCCGATTGCAGCCAGAGCCGCCACATGTCGTCCGCCGTCATCGTGTTGCCAAGCCAGCCCAGCATGATGTCGATGCCGCTGAGCTGCACCAGCACGCCGCCAGCATCAAACAGCAATAGCCGAACGTCCGTTGACGCACTACCCGGCGGCATGTGTCAGGAGTTTTGTGCCGATATTCAGAACCCTCCTCCAGTGCTGACCAAGATTGACAAACAATCAACTGGTCTGTCAATTTCAACGCGAACCCCTGTGGGAGCAGTCTGGAGGCGGTGCGGTCAGCGCGAGCGCACGTCAGCCGAGGAGATGAGCAATCAGCAACCCAGCCATTGTTGAGCAAGTCGAGGCGGACAAGCCCTGGAGCATTGAGCGGCACGCCATCGAGCCCATACCGGGCGCAGATCGTCACGGCTCGCCCAAGGAGCTGTTCCGCATGTGGATCGGCGCCAACATGAATTATGTGGTGCTGGTCACGGGAGCACTGGCCGTGACTCAAGGCCTCTCGTTCTGGGAGTCCATCGCTGCCATCCTGATCGGCAATGTGCTGGGCTGCTGTGTGGTTGGTCTCTCGAGCATCATGGGACCGAAAACCGGCTCCGCGGGGATCATCACATCGCGCCCGAGCTTCGGCCAGCTGGGTGCGGTGCTACCGATTTTCATCAGCACGCTTGCGGCAATCGGCTGGTTTTCAATTAATTCCATCGTCGCCACCCAAAGCCTGATTGAAGTATTCAAGCTGGTCGGATTGCCGGGCTCGCCATTTTTCGGCTGGTTGTCGCTGCTCATCGTGCTGGCGGCCGAGATCACGGTCGCTCTGTACGGGCATGCCACGATCATCTCGGCCGAGCGAATTGTCTCGATGCTGCTCGTGGTGCTGTTTCTGGGTCTGCTGCTGTGTGTGCTGCCCCAGATCGACTGGGCGCACGCCGCCGCCGGCCGAAAGCCCCATGAAGCGCATTTCTCCGCGTGGCTGCTCGTCATGGGGCTGATGTTTTCCTACCCGGTTTCCTGGACCAATTTTGCCTCCGATTACAGCCGCTATCTGCCCGAGGCGACCCCCTGGCGCGCGATCGCCAAATCCTCGGGCTCCGGTCAGTTTGTGTCGCTCGTGTACTGCGAAATCATCGGTGTTTGTTTCGCCATGGCGGTTGGGGGGGATTTGTCCGATCCGGTTGCGGATCTTCCCAAAGTCTTACCCGCCTGGTATCTGTTGCCGTTTCTCCTGACTGTCATCGTTGGCTGCGTGGCGGCCAATGTGCCCAACGGCTATACCGCAGGACTGGGTCTGCTGGCATTACGCCTTCCCATTACGCGCATCACATCGATGATGGTGATTGCGCTGGCCACTCTCGCATTTCGGATCTACACGATGCTGCACGGTCATGCGCTGGATCTGTACGAGCAGTGGCTGGGTTATATCCTGATCTGGACCTGTCCCTGGGTGGCCATCGTGGTCGTCGACTATTTCATGCGTGACGGCAAGTACGACGCCACGGACCTGATGCGCTGGGGTGGCGGGCGCTATTGGTACTCAGGCGGGATCTGTTGGGCCGGTATGCTGGCGTTCCTGATCGGGCTGGGCGCTTCGTTTCTGTTCATGAACGGTGATTTGTATGCCAGCCCACTCATGGCGCGTTATTTCGGTGGAACTGATCTTTCCTTCGAAGCCGGATTGATCGTGGCAGGCCTGATCTACTACTTTATGAAGCGTCGCACGGCTATCTGTTGAATCATCGGCGAGCCTGAGTCTCAGGCTAAGCCTAAGCCTGGGCACAGCTCGTGATCGGCGCGAGCTCCACGCGGCGGTCGAGCAGGTCGGTCAGATCGTCGCGGCCGGTGCCGATCAAATTCTCGCGCGAGCCGACGCCGGCCGCGACGGTGCGATTCTTCAGCAACGGCTGCGCGTTTTCCAATTGCGACTGCACGTATTCGGCGCGCAGCAGCGACAAACTGTCATTCAGTGGCGCCGGCCCGGACGGGCTCGTATGACCGGTGATCTGCAGGCACACCTTGCTCGATGCTGCTTGCGCCGCGATCTGCTGGATCCACATGCCGTACTGTGCGCTCAGATTACTCTGCGCTACAAACCTGACCGAGCCGGGCCGAAACAGGAATTTCAGCGCGAGCCGCTTTCGGCGCAGCCCAAAGTCCACCAGGTCGCGGAACGCCGCCGCGGCCGCGCTCTCGCGCCGGAGCTTCGTCAGGCACAGGTAGATACCGTTGTAGACGCGAAGCTGATCGCCCGCGGATGACTTGCGCGCCGTGCTGTACAGATCCAGGGCTTCGCCGTAGCGCCCCTGATCGTAAGCATCGTCGGCCTCACTGAGCAGGGCCGCAGCCAGCAGGCCGTCATAGAATTCCGGCCTGATCGGATCGCCCACCTTGCTTCCCAGGCATGTGGCGACATAGGTGTGGATGCTCGGATCGTCAGTCCAGACCGGGCTGTCGCCAAAAGAGGCAGTCGGCGTCGTATCGGCATCCTCGAGGCGCGAGCGCGAGACGGCTCTGGCGATGATCCTGCCGCTCTTCAGATCGCCCATCGCGAGGCAGAACCAGTTAGCGTCGCGCGCTCCGGCGCTCTTGTTCTGCGCATTGACCGGTGTGAAGGTGCCGAGCACGACCCGCGGTTGACTCCTCAGGCTCTCAGCCGTGATGCGCTGCACGTCGTAGATCGGAAAATCCGTCTTGACGATCATCGCGATCCGATCCTGGATGCTTTGTGTGGCCTTCGATTGGTAGCCGGTCATGCCATCGATCAGTGGGTCGATGATGACCTGGGTCGCGCCTTGGCCTGGTGGCGGCGCTGCGGCAAACACCGCACGGGCCGTGGTGGCGATGGCTTCATCGAACGACTGGAGGGGTAGCGGCGCAGGTGGTGGCGATGGTGGGGGCGCGGCGGCTGGCGTCGAGACGGCTCGCGCCGCCGGGGCAGGCACGGCATTGCCCGATGCGGCACTGGGTGCCGGACGCATCGTCGAGTCGTCGACACGAGTCTCCGGCACACACCCCGTACTCAGCGCGCCCAGGGCGAGCAACGCGCTACTGACATCTCTCCTGGACAATGGCCCGGTCTTTATCATCAAGCGTCTCTCCTAGCTGGACACGCTGCAAGATGGACTCACACCGCGGATCCCTCTTTTTCTTCTTTACCGCCGGCGCCGTCAATACGGCTGTCTGAGGCGCGGCCTGTGGCGCGGCCTGTGGCAGCGGCGCAGAGAGCTTGACGCGATTGCTCGCAATGCCCGCGAATTCGCCGTGCGGGTATTTTCTCAAATAGGCCTCGAAGTCGGCCGGATTCCTGCTGTCCTTGATCGATTCCCAGAAGGTCAGCTCGACCTGCCGAGGATCCACATCGGCTTGCTTCGCTACCGCAGCTGGCAGAGCGGCATGAAAATAAAAATCGCCCTGCAGCGAGGCTTCGGACCACGGGCGCTGCTTGCCATGGGTTTGCGCATCGACGCCGGCAATGACCTTCTTGAACATTTGTTCCAGCGGCAAGCCGGGCTCGCCCATCGCCTTGACGAGCTCGC
The DNA here is from genome assembly GCA_049515055.1 of Steroidobacteraceae bacterium. GTDB lineage: Bacteria > Pseudomonadota > Gammaproteobacteria > Steroidobacterales > Steroidobacteraceae > FEN-1191. The sequence goes on from JBEKUL010000044.1 coordinate 21,537, forward strand.
CCGTAAATACGCCATTGCCCCCTCGGCCGCCGTCCTGTGCACTCTGATCGGGCGCCGCCGCATAGGCGATGAAGGTGCCGCTGGGCGCCTGCATTCTGGCAAGGCCGCGTTCCATGCCACGCGCGCTCCTGGGCAGCGGGTTGTCGCGGCACGCATCCAGTATCACGATATTCATCTCGTTCTGCGCCACGCTCATGCCGCGCAGGACCCGAGCCACGTCGAACGCGCTCGCCTCCAAATCGGCATCCGATTCAATTTCAGCGTCGACCGGAATCAGATAGTTCACGCCATCCGATTGAACGCCGTGACCGGCGTAGTAGAACAAGCCAACGGCGTGCGGGTCGCGAGCGATCCTGGTGGAAAACTCCTCGACCGCGCGATAGAAATCCAGGCGCTTGGCATTGAGTCTGACGATGGTCTCGAATCCCGCCTGCTGCAAGGCACGCTGCATGGCGGTGGCATCGTTGACTGGATTGGCAAGTCGAAGATTGGCGCGCGCATAGTCGCCGTTGCCAATGATCAGGGCGATGCGCGTCTCGGCGCTTGCGGGTAACGCCGCCTGCAGGCAAACAACGAGTACAGACACGGCAAGCCAGAACCGCATCGTTGGCGATCTCAATTGGTTTCCTCGACACTGAGCAGGTTCGCCCCGAAAACATTCGAGCAGTGTTGCGCCACGCCCAGATCGCGCTTGGTATCAGCGCTGCTGCATTCGGCTTGCTTGAGCGCCGCCGATAAGGTCGCGACTTGGCCGATGCGGGCGACAGCCTGCGGGGTCGGATGAATCTTGTCGAACGGACCGGACCGACTGACGTACTCGGCCGGCAGCGCCAGGCTCGAGAAATCACGCGCGGTCTCGGTCACGAGCACGAGGATATGGTCGGTTCCTGCTGGGCCCAGCGCCGTGACCGCCCAATTGGGATTGGGAAGACGCAGTTCCTGATTGGCTTTGACGGCGTTGTTCGAATCCAGTTGATTCGGA
>JBEKUL010000045.1:0-22441 GCA_049515055.1 Steroidobacteraceae bacterium
CCGCCATGCGCCGCGCGCAATAGAGTAGCGGCCCGCTCGCCGATCATGGCGCAAGGGGCCATGGTATTGCCGGTGGTAATCGCAGGCATGATCGAGCCGTCCGCGACGCGAAGGCCCTGCACACCGTACACGCGCAGCTGTGCATCGACCACCGACATGGCGTCGCGTCCCATCTTTGCCGTGCCGGACTGATGGAAATAAGTGCCTGCCGCGCGCCGCAGCCAGCTCTCCATGTCCGCCGCAGGCAGCGGACCGGGCATGAGCTCGCGCCGGGCGAATGCTCGCAGCGTGCGTGAATTGCCAATCTCCCGGCACAGCTCCACGGCGCGCAGCAGCGCGAGCACATCGCGCCGGTCATCGAGAAAATTCGCTTGCACGGCCACCGGATCCTCCGGATGCTCGCCGGTCAGTTCGATATGACCGCGGCTTTGCGGACGCACCAGGCCGGGGGCTAAAGTCCAGGCCGTGGCCGGATCGCTCGGCAGGCCATATTGCGCTCGTGTGAGCTCACTGCCGAATGCGCATTCCTCCAGCATCGGCTGCAGATCCGGCGTCGGCAGTGCCGGATCGCTCTTGCAGAAGAAGGTGAATTCCGCAGAGTTGTTGCGTGGTGGCTCCGGCGTGCGATATTCCCACACACAGCCGGCGACCAGAATGTGATCCTGAAAATTGCGACCCACGCCTGGCAGATGCTGGAGCACTGCAATCCCATGGCGCGCCAATTGTCGTTCGTCGCCAACGCCGGACAGCATTAGGATTTTCGGCGTGTTGATCGCGCCCAGCGACAGCACTATTTCGCAATTCGCGCGCACCTGCCGCAGTCGGCCATCCTGCGCGAACTCCACGGCCACGGCGCGCCGGCCCGCGAAGCGCAGCCGGCGTACTTCAGCATGCAATCGTACCGTCAGATTCGACTGCCCCATGACGGGCCGCAGATAAGCGCTGGCCATCGACACGCGCTCGCATCCTCCCCTGACCGTGACATTGGGGATACCGCAGCCACCATCGCCCTCCATGACGGCGCCATTGAGATCCTCCACTGCAGGAATGCCCGCCGCTGCGGTCGCCTCCAGCAGCGCCGCAGTCAGCGGTATGGGATCAGCCGGCCGCGTCACGTATACCGGACCGCCCCCACCGCGGCGCAGCGGGTCGGCCGGTCCATCCCAGTGTTCAATGCGCTTGTAGATCTCGAGAACTGAGGCGTAACTCCAGCCGCGATCGCCGGCTTGCTCGGCCCACAGATCAAAATCGTGTTTGTGACCGCGCGCCCAGATCAGGCCGTTGATGCTGGAGCCTCCGCCCAGCACCTTACCCATCGGCAGGGCCGGCCGACGACCACCGAGCCCGGCCGATGGCTCGGCGCGAAACTGCCAATCTCGGCTGCTGCCGATATTGCTCATCCAGATCGTGGCATTGGCGACCTCATTGACGCGCTCGTCTCCTCCGGCCTCAAGCAGCAGGACTCGGGCGCCCGGATCTTCTGCAAGACGGCGCGCGAGCACGCAGCCGGATGTGCCGCCCCCGCATACGATGAAGTCGTATGCGGCCTCCGACGCGTCGCTAGCGTGCATCAAGCACGCGGCGCACGGCGCGCACCAGCCCGACGTAGCCGGTGCAGCGACACAGGTTGCCGGATAATTCGAGTCGAATGCGCTCATCGTCTGCGTCGGCCAGGCGCGTGACGATATCGCGCGCCGTCGCCAGCATGCCGGGCGTGCAGAATCCGCACTGCAGCGCGTGCTCGGCGCTAAAGGCCGCGCGCAACTGCGCCATCACCGGATCGTCGTCGAAATCCTCGATCGTGCGCACCTGCGCGCCCTCGCAGGCCACCGCGGGAATGAGGCAGGAGCGCATCGGTGCGCCGTCGATCATTAATGTGCAGGCACCGCAGACTCCGTGCTCGCAGCCCAGATTCGTGCCGGTCAGCAGTCGCTGTTCGCGCAGGAAGTCCGCCAGGTGCGTGCGCGGCTCGACCTCGACGCTCAGCGCTTTGCCATTGACGTGCAACTGGAGGCGGCTCACGCGAGCGGTCTCCTCATCGCCGAGGCGCTGGCAACCGCACGCGCCAGTGCGGTGGCGTGTATCTGGTACTCATAGGTGCCGGGCCTGAGCCCCGCCGCCTCAAGCTCGATGTCGGCTGCGCTCTTGTGCCAGTGATCGATCAATGCTCCCGCGTCAAAAACATGTGGGGCCCCGTCGATAGCGCCGATCAGAGCGCGGCGCAAACCGCGTGCCGGATCATCGACGATCCCCGCCAGGGCCAGCGCGAACTCACCGGCCTTGCGGCTGACCTTGTAGTAACTCCAGCGCGCCTGCGGCGAGAGCCTGGGAATGCGCACGGCGGTGAGAATCTCTTCCTCGCGCAGCGCCGTGGTGAATGCACCGGCCATCCAGTCGGCGCTGAGCACCGTGCGCGCCGCGCCCGTGCCTTGCAGTCGATATTGCGCACCCAGCAAGGCCATTAGATTGACCCAATCGGCGGCCGGATCCGCGTGGGCGAGACTGCCGCCGAGCGTTCCGCGGTTACGAACGGCGCGATAGGCGATGCCGCCCGCGACCTGGCGCATGAGCCCGCCGGTCGGATCGGTCACGCGGCCATCCTCGATCGCGGCGTGCGTGGTATTGGCACCGAACCAGACCGCATCGGCCTCGATCTCGCAGCCGTGCAACGCATCGATGGCGCGCACATCCACGAGCAACTCCGGCTGCGCGAGGCGCAGGTTCATCATCGCACCGAGCGACTGTCCGCCGCTGATCACTTTGCCGCGGCCCGCGCTCTGCTGCAGCAAGCGCGCCGCCTCGGCACAACTGCGCGGCCGCTCGTACTCGAAGGCTGCAGGCTTCATGCGCTCGCGCGCGCGCGCGCCGCTGCGAGCGCCTCGACGATCACGCGCGGCGTGATTGGCAATGTGCTGATCTCAACGCCGAGCGGACGCAAGGCATCGTTGACCGCATTGGCCACGGCGGCTGCCGAGCCGATAGCGCCACTCTCGCCGATGCCCTTCTGGCCGAATGCCGTGTACGGCGCCGCGGTTTCGATGTGCTCGATACGAATCTCGGGCACTTCGGGCGCGCCCGGCAGCAGATAATCCGCCAGCGTCGAGGCCATCGGCTGGCCCTCGGCATTAAATGGCATCTCCTCGTACAAGGCCGTGCCTATGCCCTGGGCCGCACCGCCATACACCTGACCATCGACCACCATCGGATTGATCATCACTCCGCCGTCCTCGACCACGACATAGTCGAGGATCTCGATCTTGCCGAGCTCCAGATCCACCGCAAGCACGACGGCATGACAGGCATAACTGAAAGTGCCAGTGTCGCGCCGCGCCTGGTACGCGGTGCTCACTTCCAGGCCTTGCACTTCGAGCTTCGGCGACAATAACTGCGGCTGCCGATACCAGGTGTGCGCTATGTCCGCCAGGCACACGCGAGCGCGGGCGCCCACCGCCGCGTCATCCTCCCAGCGCACTTCAGCCGCAGGCTCCTGCAGCAGATGCGCGCCGATCGTGAGCAGACGTGCGCGCAATTCCTTGCACGCCTGACCCACGGCGCCGCCGGCCATGACGATGGAGCGTGAGCCCCAGGTCCCGGTCGAATAAGGGGTGATCGAGGTATCTCCCAATAAGACCCGCACGCGCTCGGGCGCGATGCCCAGAATCTCGTGCGCGATCTGGGCGAGCGTAGTCTCAAGGCTCTGTCCGTGCGAGTGCACGCCGCAGCGCACCTCGAGGATCCCGTCCGGCGTGAGGCGCACGAGCGCCGGCTCGCGCCCGGGGACCATCGGCACGCCCCAGCCGTGATAGACCGATGCGCCATGTGCGCCCTGCTCGCAGAATACGGCCAATCCCGCTCCGATGCGCCGGCCATCCGGCTCGCCGCGCGCTTGCCGCGCCCGCACGGCCTGCAAGTCCACCGCGCTGACCGCACGGCGCACGGCCTCGGGGTAATCGCCACTGTCGAAATGCTTGCCGGTGATATTGTCGAACGGCATGTCGGAGGGTTGCACGAGGCTGCGCAGGCGCACTTCATAAGGTTCGATGCCGGCCTGCACCGCAATCGCATCCATGATCGTTTCAATCGCATAGCACACGCCGCTGCGGGCAACGCCGCGGTACGGCAGGATGGGTGGCTTGTTGGTCGCGACCGCCCACGTGTGGCAGCGGTAGCGCTGCAGCTTGTAGGGGCCAGGCAGTATGCTGCCGATCTGTGCGGCTTCCAGGCAGGCAGAGAACGGATACGAGGAATACGCGCCCGAATCCGCGCAAGCCTCGCAATCGATCGCCAGCAGGCGCCCGTCGCGATCCGCGTAGCCCGTGATGTCGTAATGGTGCTCGCGGCAATTGGCATTGGCGGTGAGCTGTTCGCGCCGGTCTTCGATCCAGCGCACCGGATAGCCGCTGCGCATCGCGAGCCACGCGAGGCAGACTTCCTCGGGCAGCAGGATACCCTTGTAGCCGAAGCCGCCGCCCACGTCGGGCGAGATCACGCGGATCTGCCCCTCATCCAGTCCCAGACAAGCTGCGAGACCCGTGCGAATGACGTGCGGCATCTGCGTCGCGCTGTGCACGACCAGCTGCTCCACGCGCGTGTCCCAGTGGGCGATCACGCCGCGTCCCTCCATCGGCGACATGCATTGCCGCGCCGTGCGCAGCCGCCGGTGCACGCGAATCGGCGCGGCGCGGCAAAATGCATCGAAGTCTCCCTGGGGCGCGGCACCGACGAGAAACTGCAGGAAAATATTGTCATCCCAATGTTCATGCACACGCGGTGAGTCCGCTGTGCGAGCCGCCAGCATGTCGGTCACCGCCGGAAGCTCATCGAAATCGACGATCACTTGTGCCGCCAGGTCCTCGGCCTCGCCGCGCGTATCGGCCACGCACATCGCAATCATTTCCCCGACGAGACGAACCTTGCCCTGCGCCAATACCGTCTGCTGCGAGGACTTGAAGCCCTCGAGGCTCGAGTCGGCAACAATCGGCTTGACCCCCACGAGGTCGGAGAGCACGAATACCGAGGCCTCCCTACCCTGCGGCTTTTGAATCTCGCGGATGCGGGCGTGGGCCACGGGGCTGCGGGTAAAGGCCACGTCGCGCATGCCGACCATACGGATATTGCCGACGTACTGTGCGCGACCGCGAAGAAAGCGATCGTCCTCCTTGCGCTCAAGTCGTGCTCCGATCCCTTTGCCTGTAGCCGCCCTGGCGCTGCTCGCGGTGGGCTGTCCTTTCATCAGGCCGCCTGCAGGATCGGCAGGATCGGTGCGGTGGCGTCGAAGCGCTCCCCGGCGCGCAGACAAAATAGCGGCCGCAGCAGCCGTGCGGCTTCGACCCTGGTGCCCTCGTTGTCGCTCAATATCCAGCGTCCACGCTCGTCCGCCAGCACCGAAATGTCGGCCACGGCCCCAACACGCAGGCTCCCGAGCTCATCTTGCAGACCAATCATGCGCGCCGCATTGCTCGTCACCATCGGCACGACCTGATCGAGCGTGAGGCCGAGCGCGAGCATGCTCGTCATCGCCGAGACGAGACTGAAGCGAGTCTTACCCGCGAACAGATGCTCCTCGTCGGCTCCAGCGAGTGCGCCGTCCGGCGATTGCACGCGCGTGTTATGGCCGTGCATGTCGGCGCCGAGCGTATGCGGCACGATGCCTGCATCCAGTACCTTGCGCGCCGTCTTGAAGCTGAAATGCGATCCGTGACCCACGTCTATGCGCAGGCCGCGAGCCAGCGCCTCGCGTACCAGGGGGTGCAGCGCACCGTTCGTGCCGACAAAGCCACCCGGATGACGGCTGAAAGGATGCGCGAGCACATCGTCCGGTTTCAACAGGTCGATGACCTGCGGCAGGATACTGTCGGGATCGACCGGGATGCCGCCCTGGCTCGGCATCGGCCAGAGCTGGCCAAAATGCACGTACACCGGCAATCTGGCACGGTGGCCGATTTCGGCCGCTGACTTGATGAGCTCGGTACCCCAGCGGGCGAAACCTCCCATCTCGGCGTGCGCCTTGATGCCTTTGACCAGATCCCGGTTGGCATCCGCCGCACGCACCGTGGCCTCAACATCGACGCAATCGGGGCGATAGAGCGCCGGGTAGTAGTGGCCCTCGAGTCCTCCGGCCAAGTAGGCCGAGAGGTAGGCAAGCACCCGGCTCTTGGCGGGTGCGGCCACGAAGTTGCGAAATCCCCCGAGCGTCATGCAGCTGGCTCCGCCCTGATCCACGAGCGTCGTCACCCCCGAGTGCACGCCGCACAGATCGGCATTGAGACCGAAGCGACCCGTGACGTGCTCGTAGACGTGCGCGTGCGTATCGATCAGACCCGGCAGCACGAGCCTGCCATTGCAATCGATCAGCTCGGCGCCCGCGCTGGGCAGATTCGTGCCGATGGCGGCGATGCGACCATCAACGACGAGCACATCGCAGCGCGCATCCAGGCCGCAAGTCGGATCGATGACCCGGCCGTCTTTCAACAAAGCTCTTGGCATGATTGGCATGGGTTTATACACCGTGGTGTACCCTGTATCCAATAGCCGGGCAGGAGCATCGGTTGGAGATTCAGCAGAGCCTTCGCGTAGCGTTCGGCATCGATCAGGTCTGGCGTCATTTCCACGATGTCGAAGCCATCGTAGCCTGCCTGCCGGGCGCCGCGCTGAGCGCGCCGCCGAGCGCCGGACGCCTGGCGCTTTCGATGACGATCAAACTGGGACCGATCCTGGCCGTCTTTGCCGGCGATGGTCAGTTGCTCATGGATGAGCTCACGCGCTGCGGCAGAATCACTGGCAGCGGCAGCGATCGCAAGAGCGGCTCGCGCCTGAAAGGTGAGGCAGCGTTCTGTCTGCATGAGGACAGCGCGCAGAGCGCATCGACCCGCATCGACATCCGCATCACCTATACGATGGCCGGAGCCCTCGCACAGTTCTCCCGCGAAGGCATCGTGCGTGAGCTTGCAGACAGATTGACCGCCGAGTTCAGAGACAATCTGCAGGCGAAGCTCTCAGTCGAGCAGAGCAAGCCTGAGCCAGCGAGGCCACTGGATTTGGGCAAAATGCTCTGGCCCATGATGATCGCGCGCCTCAAGCGTTGGATCGGACGGCGCGGCGCGAGCTCGAACCGGACGCCTTCAGCTGGTGATTGACTACGCCAAACCATTCGCCGGCGCACTCTGGTTCGACGTGCGCTCGCGCGCAGCGGTGTGCCCCGAGCTCTCCGCATTCATCTTGTTGCACGCAGGCCCTCCCTACCGCGGCGCGCCGCCGGCACCCGTCCTCAACAGTGCCGTGCAGGCGCTGCTGTTCGAGGGACTTGCGGCAGATTCTCAAGCCGCGCGCGAACTGCTCCAGGACGGCCGAGTGCAACTGCGGCCAGCCCAGGACTATGGAATCGTAACGCCGCTGGCGCAGGTCGTCTGCAGCTCGATGCTGCTGCTTGCAGTCAAGCAGCGCGGCGAGGTGGCTTATGCGCCGATGGTCGAAGGTCCACCTCCGGCATTGCGATTCGGATCGGATGCGGCGCAATGTCGCGAGCGCCTGCGCGCTGGGAACGTGCTGGCTTCAAGCGCGATCGCGCCAGTCATACAACGAGAACCAATCGCTATCGATGAGCTGATTCGAGATGCAATCGCAGCCGGGGAGGAATGCCACGCGCGCACATCCGCGGCCAATGCGGCACTCATCGGGCGCATGCGGGGCCTTGATGCCGAGTCGGCAGCGCGGCTGCGAGGCAATCCCGCGTTCGTGCTGCCGATTCTGATGGCCGCGGCCGCCGCCGCGCTGCGCAGCAGTGACTGCGCCGTCACAGCGATCGGCGGTAACGGCATCGATTTTGGCATCCGCCGACGCGGGCAGCAGGCGTGGCAGCACAGACCTGCACAGGCCCCGCGTGGCCCGCGCTTCGCCGGCCTTAGTGCCCAAACTGCACTCGGAGCGATTGGCGATAGCGCCGTGATTGATTTTTGCGGTCTGGGCGGTCAGGCACTCGCAGCCGCGCCGACGCTGGCCGCAGAGTGGGCCACAGTGCTGCCAGCCGATGCACTCTCGCGTCGCGATGGCCTGATCGATGCGCACAGCGGTATCGTCGATCCTGAACGCATCGTGCGCAGTGCAGTGGCGCCGATCATCAATCTGGCCGTGCTCGACCATGAGGGCAAGGCAGGCCTGATCGGGCGAGGCTGCTATTGCCCCCCGGTGAGTCTGTTCGCGAGCCCTTGAGCGACCCTATACTTCCGCTCGCAATGCTACTGCATCCCCACGAGCTAGCCCGAGCTTGGATCGCGGCCGGCGCACTGTGCATCAGCGCGTGCATGACTCCAGCCAGCGCCGCGGATGCGCGCACGGCGCCCCCGGGCTACTTTCGTGTCTATCCGCTCGATCCACAGACGTATGTGATATCGGAGCCCAAATACTGGCAGGAGAATGTGAGCTATCTGCTGCTGGGCACGCGCCAGGCACTGCTGTTCGACACCGGTCCAGGTATCTACAGCATTCGCGCGGTCGTGCAATCGATCACGAGTCTGCCAGTGCTCGTGATCCCGACTCACTTGCATTTCGATCACGTCGGTGATCTGCAGGAATTCGACGACGTGCGCTTGCTCGACACACCGGCGCTGCGCTCGCAGGTGCAGGATGGCTACTTCGTCGAGCCGCCCGCGCAATACTTGCTGCGCGCAACCAAGCGCTTTCATGTCAGCGGCTGGATCGCCGACGGACAGATCATTGATTTAGGCGGGCGGAGCGTGCAATTGATCAGCACTCCGGGGCACACACCGGACTCCGTAAGCCTGATCGACGCGAGCCATACACGCCTGTTCACCGGCGATATCGTCAATCGAATTGTAACCTTGTGTGACGTACCCGGCTCCGATGTGCACGCGATGGCCACATCGCTGCGACGCCTGCTGCAGCTCGCGCCGGCGGGAAGTCTCGCGTATGAGGCGCATTCGGAACTGCCGTTGCAGCCGGCGGAGCTCACCATGCTCGCGACTGGTATCGCCGATATCGCGGCGGGACGCGCGAAGTCCAAGCCGATGTGTCTTGCTGGCATTCCCATGCTGCGCTATGACGTCGGCGCCTTTCCAATCGTGCTGCCCACAGCCTCGGGCGCTCTGCTGACTCCGCTCGGCTCGGCGACCGAAACGCTCGACTGGCTGGGGGGCGCGTGCCCAGCGGCGAAGTAGCGCGATTTTGGCGCAAAAGCTCGCTGTTCTGATCTTCGTGCACCGGCTTAGTGCTTCCTGCCTGCGCCCGACTCAGGCGCTATCTCGCTAAAAAAAAGCAATTAGTCAGCGCTGGCCCTCCAGGAGGGGTTGGCATGGGAACTGCATTGCAACAGCTAATAAGAACGGGAAGCCATCTCGATGAAGACACGTCCGCGCGCGCACCGCAGATTCAATCGACTCCAACAGGCGAGCTCGGTGACCGTAGCCGTAGTGACGGCCTTGTACGGGCCACACGCTCTGGCAGATACGGCAGCGGACACGAGCGGCTCGGAAAACGCCTTGCAGGAGGTGATCGTCACCGCCACGCGACGCGAGGTATCCGCTCAGGATCTGCCGATCAGTATTACGGCGGTGACCGGAGATCAACTGGCACAGGCCGGCATTGAGGACGTTGGCGCCCTGGCGCATTCGATGGCCGGTGTAGATTTCACCGACAAGGGGCCCTTCAGCGGTATCGCTGGCGCCAACCTGATCATTCGCGGTTTGAACAGTGACGACACGGGTTGGCTGCCCGGCGAGGCGACGCCGATCGTGCCTGCGGTGGCCACCTACGTCGATGATACCCCGCTATTCGCTAACTTGCGTTTGGAGGATATAGACCGCGTCGAGATTCTGCGTGGTCCGCAAGGCACTCTGTATGGCTCCGGCTCGCTCGGCGGCACGATCCGCTTCGTGCAGAACGCTCCAGACCTCACGGGCTTCGATGCCAAAGTTCAACTCGGGGTCGGAAAAACCGACGATACCGGCGCGCCCAACGAAGAAGTGCACGCCATGATCAACATTCCGGTATCGGACACGATCGCGATACGGGCCAATGGCTCCTGGACCTACGATGCGGGCTACATCAATCAACCCAATATTTACGCACTGAATTCAGCCGGGGCACCGCTTGCAGCGCAGCCCGGCAATCTGTTCAGCCCACCGGTAACTGAAGACAAGACTCACACCAACGATTACGAATATCATACGGGCCGCGTCGCCGCGTTGTGGAAGCCGAACGATGCCTTTCATGCGCAGCTCTCCTATTACTACCAGCTGGGGACGGCGGGCGGCTTTCCGTATATCGCGCAGAACTCACTGGCGTACACGCAACCGATTTCCTCGTTGACGCAGATACTGGGCCCGCCCAATGAGCTGCAGTTGTACCCGGCAACCCTACCAGGCGGTATCACGCGCCTGTCCAATGCCGACAACGCGCTCGACAGCACGCACGACGAAGTCAATCTCGTGGCGCTGACACTCGAATACGATATGGGTTTCGCCACCTTGACGTCCTCCTCGTCCTTCTCGCATCACGTCGATACGACCGTCATCGACGAGACCGCCGAGTACATCAACTTCTTGTTCTATCAGTCCTCGTACGGCCAGAACCCGCGCTCCTACATCGTGGGTGACGAAGGTCTGGACGACAAGAACTGGGCGCAGGAGTTTCGTCTGGCCTCAAAGACCGGCGGGACCTTCGACTGGTTGGTCGGCCTGTTTTACAAGAATGAAGACACCTTCATACTCGAAAACGATTACACGCCGGGTGGCCTGGCCTACTACAACGCCTGCCAGCCGATCTACGGGCAGGGCGACGATGTGGATGCGTCCACCTGCGGCTACGGACAATCGCTGTACACGCCGGGCCCCACGCAATACGTCGACGGGCTGCCGATCGTTGCAGACGACGCCTATACCAGTTCCTTTGACACGAAATTCACTGATCTCGCGCTCTTCGGCGAGCTCACCGCCCATCTGACATCCCAGTGGACCCTGACGGGCGGCACGCGCCTGTTCCGGCAGACCGTGGAGGAAACGCAGGTCAATGCCGCCTTCTTCCAGGGGGCCATCGCCGTCACGGATCTGTCCTCCAGCAACTCGTGGGAAAGGGCCCTCTGGAAGCTCAACACGGCCTATCAAATCGACCCGACCAATCTCGTCTATGCCACCTATTCACAAGGCTTCCGTCGTGGCGGCGTCAACGCGTTGCCGTCAGTCGAGTACGAGGTCAGTCCGCCTTACTTTACTCCGCCGGCATTGAGACAGCTCGCGCCGGATACAGCCGACAACTACGAGATCGGTGCCAAGGGAACCATAGCGAACCGCTTCCGCTATTCGACCGCGATCTACGACATCCAGTGGCACAACATCCAGGAGGGCGTGGATCTGACGCCCTTCGTGCTGCCGGGCGCATCCAATATCGGCGATGGCTACAGCCGCGGCTTGGAAATGGAGCTCGAGGCGCTGCTGACGTCGCATTTATCGGCGCACCTCGACTACACCTACGACCAGACCAAATTCACTTCCATCAACCCATTATTTCAGGCTAACGCGTCCTTTGTCCCGTCCGCGCCCGGTGGGGTACTGCCGGGCACGCCGCTCAACAGCGTCGCCGGTGGCTTCGAATACGGCCATGTCACCTTCGCCGGCGGCGATTGGCGCTTCGCTATCAACGCGCATTACCAGAGCTCGGTATTGCCTTCGCTCTCGGAGACCGTGCCGACGGTGCCTGGATTCACGATGCTTGACACGCGGCTCAGTTATGCGCATTCGCACTGGGTTGCGTCGCTCTACTGCAGTAACTTGACCGACACTCTGGGCATCACGTCCCACCAGGATCCGGCTCAGTTCGGCAATCGCGCTCAAGCCATAATATCGCAGCCGCGCACGATCGGGCTCACGGTAAGTTACTCGTTTAAAGAGCATTGAACGCCGGCGGCGTCGACAGGGCTTAAGGGCCGCGGCGCTGTGCAATCTCGCCCATGCTCAGTTCAAAATGCCTGCGCTCGAGGACAGCGGCGGCGGACAACTTCCGATCCGGTGAACTGATCAGAGACAAGTTGAAGCTCGGCATATTTTTGCCACCGATCTCCAGAACCTTGATCCCATCGGTCTCCGCCAGGGACAGGCCCTCGGCAACCGTGACGATCCCGACACCCATCCCCTGCCTCACCATGGCCTTGATCAGCTCGATGCTGTTAGTGGTCATGATGGGCTGCAGCTTCATACGAATTCTAGCCGCAACGATATCGAGGACATCGCGAAGATGGGTGATCGCATCGGGGATGATGATGGACTGCTGGAACAGCTCTCCAGCCGAGATCTTATTCCGTCCGCCCGTTTGGTAGCTCGCCGGCACGATCGCCCGGACGTGGAACTGCAATGACGCCGTGACCACCACACCAGGCAGCGGCTGTGGAGCGAATGTAAGACCGAAGTCCACGGATTCTTCCATCACCATCTGCCGCACGCGGTCGGACTCAACCACACGGATGCCGTTGGTGATGCGCGGGTGTTGTATCGCGAATTTCGCCAGGATCGGCGGCACGAGATCCAAAACGGCCTCCTGTGCCACAGCGATCTTTACCTCGCCTCGGCTAAGGCCTTTAAGTTGAGTTATTTCCATCTGGACCCGAGCGAATTCCCGTCGCCAATTGCGGATGGCGAGCAAGAGGATTTCGCCGGCTGAGGTCGGCCGCATGCCTACCCGAAGCCGCTCGAACAGCGCAACGTCCAGCTCCTCTTCGGCGAAAATCAGCTGCTTGTCGATTGCCGACGCGGAGATGTTCAGGGTTTCGGCTGCCTTCCTGATCGATCCTTGCCGAGCGATTTCATCCAGATAGTTGGCGAAGCGCGAAAAGACCAGGCGGCTCATCTGAGCCTCATATTGGTGATGTCCTGCTGAAATCTGAGTGCTTGGTTCAACTTTCGGGCATTTGGAGCGGGCGCGCGCCTTGAGCGACTCTACGGTCGTTTGGCTTCGAAAGCCAGAGTGCGCACGAGCGCGCTGCGGTGGCACGCAATGGGTATCTGGCCGAGCACCAGGTGCTCGCCGGGATTGAATGGGTGAGCGTTGAGAAAAATTCATCGGGCCGGACGATTCTTGGTGTTTGCCGACACCCTTCAGATTCATGTAAAAAAACCACCAATCTCTCCGCGCAACGTTGAACACACATGGACGAACGTCGACACCCGCTCAGACCAATAGTTGGACTTATCGGCCCTACGAACTTGCAGAGGATTTCGGCGGCGAGCGGCATTTCCGAGATGCACTATCGCGACAGCGCCTACGCGGTCGGTAGAGTGATCGCTCAATCAGGGGCCGCTCTGGCCGTAGTACCGGATCGGGGTGTGGCGCTCTCGGGCATGCAGGGATATCGAGACGCCCAAGGGCCCTGGATCATTGGACTGACTCCGTCGGGGGGGCCTTCTGAATCGGTGGCGACCGGGAACTGCCTTAGCAACGCCAGCCAATGCAATGAGATCGTCAGCGGGTTCACTTGGCACCACCAACACGCCCGGATTTGCGAGATGTGCGTCCTGTTGATCTGCGTGGGCCTATCCTGCGGGACGCTCGCGGAGATCGCCTGGACCAAGTGGGTCGGAGGCCCGCGGATCTTGGCCATGCGTAACACGCTGACCGTCTTGCCCAAGGAAATCCTGGCCGAGACCAACATCGCCTTCGCCGAATCGTGCGAGGACCTGGCCGAGCAAATGTCTGGAATGCTTTGCCTGACTGCAGAGAGCTGATAGAAGCCTATGACATCGCGAAAGCGCAAATTCAGCCGTCAGGTGGCAGCGCCCAAAGGATCTGCGGGTAGGCCGACCCTTTCGCCTGAATTCTATGAGATCAGGCTCGCCGGCGAGCCCTTCAGGCTGCCGATCGTCCAGCTCGACGAGAACACAGCCATCGCGCACCTGATAGTGTTCAATATGGGAATCCGCTTCGGCGAACTTGTCGGCAAGGCTATGGCCCGGCGGTTTGCTGCATTGAAACCCGACATTGTGGTGGGCAGCGCGACGTTAGGTATTCCGGTTGCTATTGAGGTGTCAAGACATCTGGGCCTCGATCGCTACGTGATCCTGCAGAAGTCGCCGAAGTTCAGCCTTGCCGACGCCCTTAGTGAGGAAGTCAAATCCATCACGACGCCCCTGCCTCAGCGCCTGTTGTTGGACCGCAAGTCGATTTCGGTGATCCAGGGCAGGCGGGTTGTGGTCGTCGACGACGTGGTGACCTCGGGATCTAGCATCGCGGCGGCGATCCGCCTGATGCGGCGCGCCGGGGCCAACGTTATCGGCGTCGGCGTCATCCTGACCGAAGGCCATGCCTGGCGCGCCGCGCTTGGCGAGGATGCCAGGCTGATCGAGGGCCTGGATCATATCCCGCAGTTCAACGTCCTGAACGCCGTGGCGACGCCCATTCTGGAGACGCAAGCCGAACTCGCTTGACCGATCCTGAACCTGGTCTCCATCGGAATGCCGCTGACCGAAAAGTCTCCTTGATCCACCCCCAACCCGCGCCCCAAGCGACAATGTCAAAACAAATAGCCATCACGCACGCCGTTGTCCTACCGATGGATGACGCCCATTCCATGATCGTCGACGGCGCGGTTGTCATCGACGGCGATCGCATCGTCGACGTCGGACCGTCCGAAGAGGTCATGGCGCGGCTTTCAGCGCCGCTCCAGCAAGTGGTCGACGCGAAGGGCAAGGCCATGATGCCCGGCTTCGTCGACCTGCATTACCACACGGCGCTCGCCAAGGGCTGGAACGACAATGTGCCTTTGAAGGATTGGCTTGACGCCTGCTGGTATCCAATGGTGCGGGCGCTCGATCGGGAGGCCGCCTATTGGGCAGCGCTGCTGAGCTATTCAGACTCCATTCGTTGCGGCGTCACGACGGTCAATGACATGTATCGTCAGGTCGAAGCGCTCGCCGATGCTGCCACCGAGATCGGCATAAGGGCGGTCCTATCCAACGACATCGCCGATCCGGAATTTGGCCTGGACACACTGGATGACGCCCGCCGCCTGCTGCAGACGAAGCATGGAGCCGCAAATGGACGCATCCAAATCCGCGTTGGAGTCGAATGGCTGCCGCTGGGGTCTGCCGCACTACTGAAGGGAGTGCGAAAGCTGGCCGACGAATTCGGCGCCGGCATTCATATCCATCTCAACGAATCGCTAAGCGAGATCGAGCTGACCAAGAAGCGCATAGGGGGATTGCGTCCGCTCGAGGCCGCCTACGAGCATGGGGTGCTGGGCGAGGACTGCGTCGCCGCGCACTGCATCTGGCTTACCGATCGCGAGATCGAGATGCTCGCCCGGACCGGGACTCACGTTTCCCACAACCCAGTAGCCAACTCCAAGCTCGGGAACGGAGTGGCCCGTGTCCTTGATATCACGAGCGCCGGGATCAATGTGGGCCTGGGCCATGACTGCGCCGAATGCAATAACAGCCGCGATATGTTCCAGAACATGAAGTTCGCCTCGCTGCTTCAGCGCGTTACCCATACCGACGCGCAGTTGATGCAGCCCGCCCAAGTCCTGCACATGGCGACGCGGGCGGGCTCCTTGGCCCTGAAGCAACAGACCGGCGAGCTCGCAGTTGGCAAGAAAGCCGACCTGATCCTGATCGACTTGAACAGCCACATGTTCACGCCGCTCATTCCCGGCAACCGGGATCACCTCTATTCGCACCTGGTCTTCTCGGCCCAAAGGGGGTGCGTCGACAGCACAATGGTCGACGGGCGGTTCATCATGGAAAATGGCATGCTCTCGACGGTCGACGAGTCAGAGATCCTAGCTCAGGCCAACCACCATTTCCAGAAAATTGCCGCGCGAGTTCAGCGCGGCAGTGAGCGGGTGGGCTGACCGGCGCGGCGCACAGCGCCACACGTAGAAGCGCGCGCTCGCAAATAACCTCGGCCTGACTGCCTATCAGGATCCGCTATTCGGCAGTCGCGCTCAAGCTATCATCTCCCAGCCGCGCACGGTCGGCATCACATTCGCAGGTCCGATGAGCGCAGACGAAGAGGTCATCCTCCACAGCAACGAAGTCTTCGCCATCGAGGTGCGCGGGTTCGATCACATACCCGAGCCCGAGCGCAACATGGCGCTGCGACATGTCGATCACCTATGGGTGGGAAACAGCGTAAACCTGTTTTCATTCGCGTTGGGGGCGCTCGCGATCACGCTGGGCTTGAATCTCTGGCAGGCCCTGGCCGCCTGCGCGCTCGGCAGCATCACCTATGCCTATATGGCTCTCGGATCCATCGCCACGGTGCGCGCCGGATTGCCGGTCTGCACGCTGGCGCGCGCTGCCTTCGGCATTCGCGGCAATCTACCCAATGCCCTGCTCTCCTGGCTCGCCTCGGTCGCCTTCGAGGTCATCAATACCGTATTCGGCGTCGAAGCCCTGCTGGCACTGTTCCAGTTGCTTGGCTGGAACCACTCCGGCAACGCCGGCAAGCTCGTCGCCGTGCTGCTGCAGCTGTTTCTGTGCGGCGGTATCGCCGTGCTCGGGCACGCCACCATGGTCTGGTTTCAAAGGATCTTTGCCGCGCTCGTGGGTGTGGCGTTGCTGCTCGTGATCGCCTTTACCGTCGGTCAGGTCGATTGGGCGAATGCGGCAGCGACCCACGTGCACCTGGCATCGAGCACGCTCGCCGCTACATTTGTGACGGCGATGGCGGTAATCGCCTCGAATCCCCTGTCCTTCCTGTTCAACGGTCCGGACTGGGTGCGCTACCTGCCCTCGACGACCCCGGCACGGCCCATCTTCGCGCACGTATTCTGGGCGAGCTATTTGCCCTCCGTCATGATGACGATGATGGGCGCGTACTGCGCGACGCTCGGCGACATGTCAGACCCGGTCGCCGGATTGAAACCGTTCATGCCGGCGTGGCTGTTCCTCATTTATATCCTTGCCGTGGTAGGCGGCTCGCTGGCCAACAACGTACCGACTTACTATTCTTCCGGCCTTTCCCTGCAGGCGATCGGCCTGAGGTTGCACCGCTACGCGGCGACCATGCTGGACGTGATCGTATCCACGGCCATTACGCTCTACATCATATTCGTGCAGGATTTTTCTACGGCGTTAAATGATTTCATCGCGTTGCTGGTGATGTGGGTTGGACCGTACGGCGGGGTTTGGATCTGCGATGCGCTTCTGCGCCGTGGTCACTACGATGCGCGGGCGATTCATAGCAAAGCGCGAGTCGCCGGGGGCTACTGGGGCTGGCGCGGACTTAACCCTTCAGGCTGTATCGCGATCGTGGCCGGCATGGCGATCGCGGCGCTGACGATGAACTCACCGCTCTTTGAAGGCCCGATCGCCAGCGCATTGGGTGGCGCCGATCTGAGCTGGGTTCTGGGCTTTCCGGTCTCGGCACTGCTCTATGCCGCATTGGTCCATCATGCCTAGCACCGTCCTGCATACGCTTCGAGCCACGCCGCGCACCGTGCACTGGGGCTACTTCGACGCCTCGTTGGCGCCGGTCCTGAAAGTGCGCAGCGGCGACCTGGTGCACGCAGAGGCAATCAGTTCGCACGCCGGTGATGATCCTGATCTGATGTTCGATCCAGCCATAGAAGCCCTGTATGACGGCGTTGCGATCGCCGAGCGCGCTCCGGGTCCGCATATCATGACCGGCCCGATCTTCGTCGAGGATGCGCGCGTCGGCGACATGCTGGAGGTTCGCTACCTGAGCATGACGCCGCGCTGTGACTACGGCTCCAATTTCGCCGGGCACTGGGGGTATCTGTACCGGGAACTCGGCGCCAAGGAGCGCGTGACGATCTATCGGATCAACCCGGACGGCAATACGGCCGAGGCGCTCTACGCCTACGACTTTCCGGGCAAGTACACCATACCGGGCACGATTACCCGCTGTCCGGCCTGCGATCGGCAAAGCGCGCTGCCCGGTGTACGCGTGCCGCTGCGGCCGCATCTGGGCTGCGCCGGTGTGGCACCGGATCAAACGGGTCGCGTCAGTACGGTTCCGCCCGGCAAGCACGGCGGCAACATCGACAATTGGCGCATTGGTGCCGGTGCCACGATGTACTACCCGGTATTGGTGGACGGCGCACTGTTCTCGGTCGGCGATCCGCATGTCTCCCAGGGCGACGGGGAGATATCCGGCACGGCCATCGAATCATCACTGAACGTGTTGTTCCAGGTCGGCGTGCGCCGCGATTTCAGTTTCCCTTCACCGCTGCTGGAGACCCCCGATAGCTGGATCGTGCATGGCTTCGATGAGGATCTGAATGTCGCCATGCGCGCGGCAGCGCTCGATATGCTCACGTTGCTGACCGAGCAGCGCCGTCTGTCGAGGGATGACGCCTATTCGCTCATGAGCGTGGCGGCTGACTTCGCCGTCACGCAGGTCGTGGATCAACGCCAGGGCGTGCATGTGCGCATTCCCCGCGCCCTTTTTCCTGCGGATGCGCCCCAACGGCCCTGATCGCGCAAACTGCCAGCAACCCCGTTTTCTGCCCTCGGTTATCGTCACCGCTATGGGAGCTCTGGATGTGTGACGGCTGTTGTACACGGGTCCGATCGCGGCCATTCTAGGGGGCACGGATTTGAATTGAATACTGGGATTTTTTGTTGCCGGCGGTATCTACTACGCTCTGACCGCCACGCCTGCGCTGCGCACGAAGCTGGCAGCGATCGTGCCCGAACCGTAACCTGGACTGAAGGCTCATTACCATGCCCCCACCTGGAATTATCGATCCGGCCGATTCGATACTGCTGGTCATTGATCTGCAGGAGGGTTTCCTTAAGAAGGTCACGCCGCAACGCCGCGAGTCGTGCATCGATCACTGCCGCTTTGTGGTCCAGATCGCCGCGCGCCTGAACATCCCGCTGTTCGCGACCGTGGAGGATCCGCCCAAAAATGGCGGCACCACCGAGCGAGTCCTTGCTTGCTTCGAGCGCGGACTTGCCCAGCGCGACAAGCGCATCTTCGGTCTGTGCAGTCAGGAGGATCTCCGGGGCGCGATTCTCGCGCAGCCCAAACGCACCGCGGTGTTGATAGGTCTGGAGACCGATGTGTGCGTGCTGCACTCGGCGGTGGGACTGCGCTCGGAAGGGTTTCGCTCGATCATCGTGAGCGATGCTACGGAATCGCCGGGACCTGCGCGCGATCAGGGTTTGGCGCGCGCCGCCGCCCTCGGCGTGGAGGTAGTGGCCACGCGTGGTCTGTACTACGAATGGGTCAGGTCACTGGAGCGCCTGGAACTCGCACTGGCAGCACCCAGCATCGTGCCTCCCGCCGGACTTGCGCTCTAGCTGAATCCTAGAGCGCAATATCGGTTGAGCGAATGCGCTCGACGCCCTGCTGCGTCATGCGCTTCCATGCCGCAGCCAGGGAGTCCTGCAGATCGATTGCGCGGCAGGCATCTTCGATGACATAGGTCTCAAATCCTGCCTTGCGCGCATCCAGCGCAGTCCATGCCACACAGAAATCCGTGGCGAGGCCTGCCAGGAAAACCTGTTCGATGCCGCGCTCGTGCAGGTAGCCCTCTAGCCCGGTCCCAGTCTTGCCGTCGGCCTCCTCGAATGCGGAATAGCTGTCGATATCGCGGTGAAAACCTTTGCGCACGATCAGTTCGGCTTGGGGAATATTCAGCTCCTGATCGAGTGCCGCATCGGCCGTTCCCTGCACGCAGTGATCCGGCCAAAGCACCTGTTCGCCGTAGGCCAGGTGGATCGTCTCGAATGGCTTGCTGCCCGGATGGCTCGAGGCAAACGACGCATGACCGGCAGGATGCCAGTCCTGCGTCAGCACGACGTTCTGAAACGCCGGTGCAATGCGGTTGATTATCGGCACGACGTCCTCGCCGTGCGGCACGGCCAGAGTCCCGCCCGCGATGAAGCAGTTCTGCACGTCGATCACGAGCAGCACGCTCAGCGGCCCGGGTTTGATCTTGCGTGCTTGTGCCCACCCCTGGCGCGCATGGCCGGCAAGGGAAAGGCTCGCGGCTGCGGACAGCATCTGCAATGCGATTCTGCGATTCATGCTGTGATGTGCACGATTTGCTCGAGCGTCTCGGCCAGTGCACCGGGTGCGCACAGAAACGGCGAGTGATCGGTATCCAGGGTGAATATGCGCTCACACGGCATGCGGCTCGTCATCTGCCGTTGCACCAGCGTCGAAATCGCACGATCCTGCAATCCTTCGATATAGAAGCGGCGCACCTGATCGTAGCGTGCTGCGGTGAGCATCAGCGGATCGCGATAGACCTGCGTGCGCTGCGCTTGCAGTCGAGCTGCCGCCGCAGCAGCATCGTGCGCGCTGCACGCGTTGTAGAAGACCTCGACCGCCGCATCGGGCGGAAAGGTCGCGCGCATGCCGTCAGCCGACACCTGCATGTTCTTGAGCACCAGATCTTCGATCCCCAGATGACTGTGCGCATCGAGAAAACTGACCAGAGTCTCACCCGGGCGCAGCAGCAGGCCAACCACATAGACCACCGCCGCGAGACGCTCAGGGCGCCACTCGGCGACCTGCGAGGAG
Organism: Steroidobacteraceae bacterium; assembly: GCA_049515055.1. Taxonomy (GTDB): domain Bacteria; phylum Pseudomonadota; class Gammaproteobacteria; order Steroidobacterales; family Steroidobacteraceae; genus FEN-1191. Next base: position 20,500 of record JBEKUL010000045.1, read on the forward strand.
ACAATTCCGCCCATGCTGTGCCCCACCAGGACTACCGGACCTGATAATTCGTCGATGGCGGCGGCAATTCGCGTCGCGTAGGTCACGAGATTGGCATTTTCAAACGGCGCCGGATCCCCGCCGCTGGCCGGCAGATTCGGCGCGACGACGCGATGTCCGGCAGCCTCGAGCAGCGGAATCACATGTTCCCAGCACCATGCACCGTGAAAGGATCCGTGCACCAGCACGATGTTCATGCGGCCTTAAGGCGGGTTGTCGTCACGGCAAGGGCCACCATGTATGCGGACAGCACCAGACAGGTGACCCACTCCCAAAATGCGAAGCTGATGAACACCGGCACGCCACGCGCGCGCCATGCGAGGCTTACCCAGGGCAAATCCGGGACCTCAAGATAGACATAGGCCTGAGCGGCCCCCGCCAGCACGAGCGGCAGCATGGCGGCGAGCACGAGCGCGGCTGCATACAGGCGCGCTCGCCCCGTGGCGCTGCGCATTCGACGCAGGAGGGCCTGCACAGAACTTTGAAACATCATCGACACGATGCCACACCAAATACCCACAAAGGCCAGTATAGCGAGCATTTCGTGGCCCTTGGGCACGCGCAACAGCGACTCGGGTAGCATTGCGGCACAGGCCATGAAGAAGTATCCGACCTGCAAAGCCCTGATCGCACCCCGGCGCTGTGCCAATAGCGTCGCCCAGACAAACCCAAACAAACCGCACAGCGCGATTCCGGCCCTGGCCCACAGATAGCCGGCCGGGTCGTGGTCGGCTTCGAGCAGCCGGGATACCGTCATGTAGCGCCAGTCATATTCGGACGGATAGCGCTGCGCAGCCATCACAATGCCAACCCAGAACAAAAGCACTCCGAGTGCCGCCGGCGCGTAGGCCACGCGCTGCAGGCCCGCTATGGCGCGAGTCCGTATACTGGAACGGATGAGTACGGGGGTATTGAAAGCGCTGGGGTCAATCCCACCCGTCTTCCTGCAGCTGTTCGAGCTCATGGCGCTGGCGAGTATGCCCTGCCTGGCATGGGCTGACGATGGGCCCTGGAGCGCCTCGATCGGCGCGACCACGGACTACGTGTACCGCGGTATCTCACAGACCTACGATCACGCAGCGGTGCAACTGGGGGCGAACTACCAGAGCGCCGCAGGATGGTTCGCGGGCGCCTGGGGCTCCAATGTCGATCCTTACCCGCGCGCGCAGTCGGCGCTGGAGCTGGATCTGTACACCGGATTTCGCCAACCCTTGTCGGATAATTTCAATGCTGCCGTTACCTATACGCACTATCTATATCTGGATGATCCGCGACCGGATCGCTATGACTACGACCAGTTCGAGCTCTCGGCAAGCTACATGGATCGCCTTGTGGCGTCGGTCTCCTACCAGCCGGACCTCACACAGTACTCACGGCTCGGCTACGCCGAGCGACGAGCAAGTATCTGCTATGAGCTGGCCGGGCGCTGGCAGCTGCCCGCGGGATTTGCTCTGGAGGCGGGAGGCGGCTACTACGATCTGCACAGCCTGTTCGGCGTGAGCTACTGGGCGGGTAATGCAGGGCTGCATTACGTCTATCGGCGGCTCAGTCTGGATCTGTCGCGCTTTTTTGCCGACTCGACGGCGACCCGGCTCTACGACGGCGCGAGTGCGAATGGCACCTGGGTCCTCTCAGCCCTGCTTCGCTTTTGATTGGATCGTGAACCGGATGCCGCTGTCGGGGTACTTACCCTCGTAGTGCGTTTCAGCCAGCTTGCTTGAACAGGTAAGTCATTGGATCACGGGGACTTTAGTTTCGATTCAAGCGCAGCGGCGCCGACCGGCAATGAGCTGGAGCGTGAGCTGCTGCGCCGCGTGAGCGCGGGCGATCGCGATGCGTTTCGCGAGCTGTACCTGCGCTATCACCGCCGTCTGGCACGCTTTCTGACCCGAGTCTTGCACCG
>JBEKUL010000046.1:0-22292 GCA_049515055.1 Steroidobacteraceae bacterium
TGGTAAATTCGGCCCGCAATTCCTTAGGCGGCTTTACCGCGGTAGCAGGCGGCATTTCGCCCAAGCTGAGCTTGCGCAAAATCTTTTCCCAGGTGTCGTCATTGGCGGCGAGAGTGTTGGGGTCGAGCGGCTGCACCGACATGCCGCCAGTCTTAGCGCGGTCATTGTGGCAGCCCTGGCAATAGTGCGTAAGGAATTGCTTGTGGTCGGCGGGTGCAGGCGCTGTCTGGGCGTCAGCTAACGCTGGCAGCAATGCGGCGGCAAAAACCGGCCCACTGGCGCACGCGAGCACCCCCCGGAAAACCTTCCCGCATCGACGAAAGCGCCGTGCCACTGCCAATGCTCCTATGTCCGGCGCCTTCTAAGGTGCACTTCTGAAAGGCTGATTCCGCATCCCGTAAGCGACTCTATTAGTATCTAGCCATCCAATCTTACGCCCGACCACGCTTATGAATTGTGTGTGGCTAGGATTATATTATATTATTTACTTGTATTTAATTTCTATAAAATCAACAAGTTATAGATGGGTCGGGTGGGGATTGAACCCACGACCAACGCCTTAAAAGGGCGCTGCTCTACCGGCTGAGCTACCGACCCGCGGATCGCGGCGCATGATACCCAATGCGCCCGCAGGGCGCGCTGCCTCAGCGGTAAAGCGTCGGATCGGGCACTTCGGCCTGAGCGAAGCCTTCGCGCCGCAGGCGGCAGGAGTCGCAACGACCGCAGGCGACGCCCTCGCTGTCGGCCTGGTAGCACGAGACCGTCATGGCGTAATCAACTCCCCATTGCACGCCGCTGCGAATGATCTGAGCCTTGCCCAGCGCAATCAGCGGCGTATGCACCTTGAATTTCGTGCCCTCGACTCCGGCCCTGGTCGCGAGTAGCGCGAGCGCCTCGAAGCCGCGGATGAATTCGGGGCGGCAATCCGGATAGCCAGAATAGTCGATGCAATTGACGCCGATCACCAGATCGCGCGCGCCGAGCACTTCCGCCCAGCCCAGCGCCAGCGCGAGCATGAGTGTGTTGCGCGCCGGTACGTAGCTGATCGGAATGCCTGCGCTGGGTTGCTCGGGCAGCGCGAGACTCCAGTCCGTGAGCGCCGAGCCGCCGATGCCGGCCAGATCCACGCGCATGATCCGATGCTCGCGCGCGCCCAAGGCGCCGGCCACGCGCGCTGCGGCCTGCAGCTCGGAGCCGTGCCGCTGCCCATAGTCGACGGACAATGCGTAGGCCTCAAAACCCTGGCGCAGCGCCCAGGCCAGCGCCGTGGCCGAATCGAGCCCGCCGGACAGCAGCACGATCGCGCGCGCCGCGCTGTCAGCGTCCCGGCTCATTACCCCAGAGATACTTGTGCAGCTGAATCTGCAGCCTCACCGGCAGTCGATCGGCCAGAATCCAGTCGGCGAGCTCACGCGCCGGCAACTGATCGTGGCTGGGCGAGAACAGTACGCCGCAACGCTGCGCGAGTGCGAGGCGCTCACAGGTCTCGCGGCTCCATTCATAGTCGGAGCGGTCGCAGAGCACGAATTTGATCTGCTCCTCGGGCCGCAGCAACGCAAGCTGCTCGTAGCGATTGCGATGCTGCTCGCCCGAGCCCGGTGTCTTCACGTCGACGACCCGGATCACCCGCGCATCCACCGCCTCAATCGGCATCGCACCGCTGGTCTCGAGCGAGACGCGATAACCCGCATCGGCCAGCGCGCTGAGCAGCTGCAGACAGCCTTTTTGCGCCAGCGGCTCCCCGCCCGTTACGCACACGTAGCGAGCGCCGAGCTCGCGCACGCGCTCGAGGATCGCGCCCAGCTCCCACCACTCCCCGCCTTCGAAAGCGTAAGCCGTATCGCAGTACTGGCAGCGCAGCGGACAGCCCGTGAGGCGCACGAACACGGTGGGTATTCCCACCGTATCGGCTTCACCCTGTAGCGAATGGAAGATTTCGGTGAGCTTCAGGCGCACGCTCACTCCGGGAGCGCATTGCTAATGAGCATCCGCCGGGATATGCGACAGGCGCTCCGTAGCCAGCCTGGCCGCGTCCGACGCCGGATAGCGCTGCACGACCTGATTGAGCGTGGCGCGCGCATCGCCCAGATGCTTGAGCTCATACTGCGCATAGCCGAGCTTGAGCAGCGCATCGGGCGCCTTGCGCGATTGCGGATACTTCTCGCCGACCGCGGCGAATGCGCCGATCGCGTTATCGTAATCGCGCGTAACGTAGTAGGCCTCCCCGAGCCAGTACTGCGCGTTATCGGCCAGCGCGCTGCGCGCATAGACGCGCAGGAAATCGCGAAACTGTGCGATCGCGGCAGCGTAGTCAGCACTCTTGAGCGCCTCGAAGGCGTGGTTGTAGGCGGCCTGATCCGTGGCGGCCGCCGCGGCGGCTGCACCGCCCGGCCCCGCGGCGAGCGCCGCGCCTGCTGCCGAGCCCGCGATCGCGCCATTCTTGAGCGCCGCCTCCAGCGCGCTGATGCGCCGCTCGAGGTCGGCATACAGATCACGCTGCTGCTTACGCAGCGTCTCGCCGTTGTTCTGCACTTCCTCGACGCTGCCGCGCAAGTCTCGCAGCTGGCTCTCGAGCGCATCAAGGCGCTGCGAGAGCGCGACGAGGCTTTGATTACTGACCACGCGCTCGACACGGCCGAGCCGCTCATCGATGTCGTTGAGCTTGACCTGCGCCGCATCGGGCTGATCCGGCGTACTGGCGCAGCCATTGAGCGCGGCCATGCCAAGGATCAACGCCGGCCAGGCACGAATCGGCGACCACATCGCTTCGGGCCCGTCAGTTCAGATAGACGATGTCGACACGCCGGTTGTGCGACCAGGCCTCTTCCGTATGACCGGTAACCGCAGGGCGCTCCTCGCCGTAGCTGACCGTCGTGATCTGCGAATCGGCGACGCCCTGCAGCATCAGCGCGCGGCGTACGGCCTGCGCGCGTCGCTCGCCCAGGCCGATGTTGTATTCGCGCGAGCCGCGCTCATCGGTATTGCCTTCGAGGCGCACCCGAGTGCTCGGACTGGAGGCGAGGTAGCGCGCATGCGCCGTGACCAGTGCCTCGAATTCCTGCTTGATGTCGCTGCTGTCGAAGTCAAAATAAATCGATCGATTCTGCAATTGCGGCGAGCTCGGTCCTGCTACTCCGGCCCCGTTCGCTGCTGCGCTGTCGGCGCTCGACATGTCCGCGCCCTTAGCCGCAGACTGGTCCGATGGCACGCTGCTGGCAGCGCCAGCGCCGGCGGCATTGCGCGGTTTCGGGCTGCTGCAGCCGGCGAGCAGGCTCGCGCCGATCACTGCGACCCAGAGGATGACGGTCTTATGCATGGTTGATACTCCAGAGAACAAAAGTGCGCTCGCGCCTGCCGCATTCTAACGCGCAAACGGCTCCCATACCGGCTCGCGCAGCTCACCCTGGCTCGAGGTCAGTCGCTGAGTGACCTGCCCATCCACGGATACCGTCTGCAGAGTGCCGATCGGTCCATCGCGACCGGAGTAGATGATCGTGGCACCATTGGGTGCGAAGCTCGGTGATTCATCGAGGCTGCCGCGCGTGAGCACGCTGACCGTGCCGGAGGCGAGATCCTGAACGCCGATGCGGTAATTGCTGCCCTCGCGCGTCACGAAAGCGATCTTCGTGCCGTCCGGGGCTACCCGCGCTCGCGCGTTATAGCTCGATCCAAAGGTGATGCGCTGAATGCGCTTTGGATTGGCCACATCGAGCCGGTAGATCTGCGGACCGCCCGCGCGGTCGGACGTGAAGTAGATGCTCTGACCGTCCGGACTCCAGGCCGGCTCCGTGTCGACCGCGGGATCATTGGTCAGACGCGTGAGCGCTGAAGTGCTCAGATTGAGCAGCCAGATGTCCAGATTGCCGCCGGGATCCGAGAGCGTGAGCGCCAGGCGCGTGCCGTCGGGCGAGAACGCCGGGGCTCCATTGACGCCCGCATAAGCCGATACCTGGCGGCGCTCACCGGTGCGCACGCGCTGAATGTAGACCGCGGACAGGCGATTCTCGAAGGACACATAGGCGAGCCACTGATCATCCGCCGACCAGCACGGCGACATGATCGGTTGCGTAGACTCGAGTATCACGCGCGGCGATTCGCCATCGGAGTCCGCGACGATGAGCTGAAAATGTCGATTAGGCACCTCGCCTTGCACCGACACGTAGGCGATGCGCGTCGCGAATGCCCCGCGCACGCCCAGAATCTGCTCGTAGACGTAATCGCTGACCTGGTGGGCCGCGTTGCGCAGGCTGGTGCTGGTGGCGGTGAAGCGTTTGCCGCCCAGGCGCTGACCGGTCAGCGTGTTGATCAGATCGCAGTCGACATCGAGCTCGTTCGCGTTCGGTGCGCTGACGCGACCAATCAGCACATAGTCGTTGCCCGCCGCCTTCCAATCCGCCGCCAGTACCTGCCCGACGCTCGTCGGGGTGCTGAGCATGACGGCGCGCTGCATGGCGCGAAAGCGTCCGCTGCTCTCCAGATCGTGCTGCACTACCGCCGCCACATCGAAGCCGCCGTCGGCGGGCAGCGCACGCGCGAAGGGCACGATCGCGATCGGGACCGGGTCGGTGACGCCCTGCGTGACGTTGACCTGCAGCTCGGCGCGCGCCGGCATCGCTGCCAGTCCCAGCAGTCCGAGCAACGCCGCCGTTGCGCTCCACACTTGGGTTCTAGTCATGAGGCGCGAAGGTAACAACCACATCGCGATCAAACAAGGCCGGATCGGGCGGTGCGGGCAATGGCGAGGCCCGGTAGGCGGCGGTCTCGATCGACTGGCGCACGGCCTCATCGCCGTTGCATTTGCCGACCTGCACCACGGTGACTTCCCCGCCAGGCACTTGAGTGATGTTGACCTGGCAATTGATACCGGCGTGCGCACTGGGGGGCCGGATCCAGGCCCGCTCGATGCGTGCGGCGATCAGCGCCTGATATTGCGCCAGGGCACCGTTGGTGCGCGCTGCATCCAGATGCTCCTCGGCCTGCAATTGGGCACGCAGATCCGCCTCGCGCTGCGCGCGCTCCTGTTCGGCTTTACGCTGCTGTGCGAGCTCCTCGGCCTTGCGCTCGGCTAGCGCCTTGGCCTGCATGTCCGCCTTTGCCTTCGCCTCGGCCTCGGCCTTTGCCTTGGCCTCTGCTTCTGCCTTCACCTGCGCCTCGGCCCTGGCCTGCTCCTCGGCTTCGAGCTCGGCCTTGCGCTGTGCGGCAAGCTTGGCGGCCGCCTCCTCGCGCTCGCGCTGCGCGGCCGCCTCCTGCTCCTCGACCGCACGCTGCTCGGCCTGCGCATCCGGCGGCGGCGTGGGCGGTGGTGGCGTCGGGGTGGGTTCTGGCGGCGTGGGTTCCGGCGGCGGGGTCTGCGGCACCGGGGCGGGCTCGGGGTTGGCCGCCGCCCCATTGTCATGCACGACGTTCGCCTCGATCGCCAGAGTCTGCGGCGCCGGCTTTGGCGAGCGGTACTGCCACCAGCCCCAGATGAGCGCCGCGATGATCGCAGCGTGGACCAGGATCGAGAGCACAATCGACAGGACGCGATCGCTCCGGCGCTCGCTCATGGTGGCTTCGGGAGCTTGGGTGGCAGATCGGTCTGGAATCCAATCTTGCGCGCGCCCGCCTGCTGCAACAGCACCATCGCCTGCACCACACGGCCGTAGCTGACCGACTGATCGCCATTGACCAGCACCGCGCGTTCCGGCGCACGCCGCAGCGCCGCGGTGGCTCGCACCAGTGCGGTCTGATCGCTGATGGGCTGTCGCGGATTCGCGCCGACATTCAGATACAAGAGCCCGTGCGCATCGATCGACAACACCAGCGGGGGCTCGTTGGCGCGCACGTTGAGCGGCTCAGCCGCGGCCTTGGGCAAATCGACCTTGATGCCCTGGGTCAGCAGCGGCGCGGTGATCATGAAGATGATCAGCAGCACGAGCATTACGTCGATGTAAGGCACGACGTTGATCTCGCCGAGCAGCCTGCGCTTGCCTCGCTGCGCCACCGACATGTCAGCGGCCCCGCGCCGGCGAGCTCGGCGGCGGCAGCGAGTCCGCCAGCAACGGCGTGGCGGCGCCCGGCGTGCGGCCCGCATAGCGCTGCAGGATTGTCGAGAGCTCCTCCATGAAGCCGTCGTAGCGCACTTCCAGGCGGCCGACCTGATCGGCAAAGCGATTGTAGGCCACCACCGCCGGTATGGCGGCGAACAGGCCCATGGCCGTGGTGATCAGCGCTTCGGAAATTCCCGGCGCGACCATTGCGAGCGTCGCCTGCTGCACGTTTCCCAGCGAGCTGAAGGCGCTCATGATGCCCCAGACCGTGCCGAACAGGCCCACATAGGGACTCGTGGAACCTACCGTGGCCAGCGTCGCGAGGCTCTGCTCGAGCCGATCGATCTCCTTGAGCTGCGCCACGCGCATCGCGCGTCGCGAGCCCTCGAGCAGCATATCGGCGGCCACACCGCCCTGTGAGCGCAGGCGCGCGAACTCGCGAAAGCCAAATTCAAAGATGCTTTCCATGCCGGTGGGTTTGCCGCGCGCCTCGATGCTGCGATACAAAGTACTCAGATCGCCGCCAGACCAGAAAGTGCTCTCGAAGCGATCGGCATCGCGGCGCGCGCGGTTCACGACCAGGCGCTTGCGAAAAATAATCGCCCAGGAGCTCATCGAGGCAATCAGCAGCAGCCCGAGCACGATCTGCACGACCGCGCTTGCATCCACGATCATGCGCACCATCGACATATCGCCGCCCATCACTGCAACTCCTTGATGACAATCTCCGGCACGCGCCTGGGCCTCAGGCTCTGCGTGTCGAGGCAGGCAACGCGCACCGTGGCACTGAGCAAGAGCTCCGCATCGGCGCCGTCGCGCCAGATGTTCTGTACAAAATCGAGGCTCGCCGCGCCGCGCTGCGCCGGCTCGCAGCTGATCGCGATCAGATCATCGAGCCGGGCCGGGCGTCGATACTGCACCTCCAGAGACACGACCGAGAATACGACGCCGGGTTCCGCGGCGAGGGCGCGCTGCGAGATCCCGCGCGAGCGCAGCCATTCGCTGCGTGCACGCTCCAGGAAGCGCAGATAGTTCGCATAGTAAACAATACCGCCGGCGTCCGTGTCCTCCCAGTAGACGCGCGCCTGCCACCTGAAAGCCGTCAAGCGCCTTCGCCGAACAATGGCAGGTTGGCCGCTGCGCGCTCGGGCATGCTCAAACCCAGGTGCTGCCAGGCCAGGCGCGTGGCAACGCGGCCACGCGCCGTACGCGCCACCAGCCCCTGCTGGATCAGAAACGGCTCGATGACATCCTCGAGCGTGCCACGCTCCTCCCCGATCGCGGCCGACAGGCTCTCGATGCCGACCGGGCCGCCATCGAACTTCTCGATGATCGTGCGCAGTAATTTGCGATCCAGCGCATCGAGCCCCTGCGGATCGACGTCCAGCAGGTCGAGCGCGGCGCGCGCGGCGCTCTCATCGATGCCGCCATGGCCTTTGACCTGCGCATAGTCGCGCACGCGCCGCAGCAGGCGGTTGGCGATGCGCGGCGTGCCGCGCGAGCGCTGCGCGATGCGCAGCGCTCCGGCTGCATCGACCTGCACGCCGAGAATGCCGGCCGTGCGGTGCACGATGCGCTCGATCTCGGCGATCGTGTAGAACTCCAGACGCTGCACGATACCGAAGCGATCGCGCAGTGGCGAGGTCAGCAGGCCCGCGCGAGTCGTGGCGCCGACCAGTGTGAACGGCGGCAGATTTAATTTGATTGAGCGCGCGGCCGGCCCCTCACCGATCATGATGTCGAGCTGGTAGTCCTCCATCGCCGGATACAGGATCTCCTCGACAATGGGGCTCAGGCGGTGGATCTCATCGACGAACAACACATCACGCGCCTGCAGATTGGTCAGGATCGCCGCGAGATCCCCGGGCCGCTCGAGCACCGGCCCCGAGGTTTGACGCAGATTCACGTGCAATTCCGTGGCGATGACGTGCGCCAGCGTGGTCTTGCCCAGGCCCGGCGGTCCGAATATCAACACATGATCGAGCGCCTCGGCGCGCATGCGAGCCGCGTCGATGAAGATGGAAAGCTGCGACTTCACCTGCTCCTGGCCGATGTACTCCGCAAGCGCGCGCGGCCGTATGGCTCGATCGATGGCGTCCTCGGGGACGCTGGCCGCAGGGCTGATCAGCCGCTCGCTCCCAGTGGCGCTCATCAGCGAGCCGCTCCTTGCAATGCCCGGCGAATCAGCTCCTCGGTGGAGAGCCCCGCGCCCTGCCTGCCCAAAGTCTTGAGCAGTCGCGTTGCCTCGACTGGTTTGTAGCCGAGCCCGACCAGCGCGCTGTGGGCCTCGGCCTGCGCCCCAGGCGGGGGTTGCGCGCCGTCGAGGCTGCTCGCTGCGCTCGCGCCTGTCCCGTCCAACTCCTCGAGCCGATCGCGCATTTCCACGATCAGCCGCTCGGCGATCTTGCGTCCCACGCCGGCAATGCGCGTGAGCACAGCCGTATCCTCGGCGCGCACGGCCTGCGCAAAGCCGTCGGCCGTGACTCCTGAGAGGATGGCCAGCGCGATGCGCGGGCCGACGCCGGATACCTTCAGCAGAGCGCGAAACAGCGAGCGCTCCTGCGCGGTGGCAAAGCCATAGAGCACGTGCGCATCTTCGCGCACGACCAGGTGCGTGAGCAGCTGCGCTCGCTCGCCCACCGCAGGCAGGCTGTAGAACGTCGACATGGGCGCCTCGACCTCGTAGCCCACGCCGCCGACCTCGAGCAGCAGATGCGGTGCAGATCTGTAGACCAGTACACCCGAGAGCGAGCCAATCATCGTGTGCTCGCGCGCGCAGGTGCGGTGCGCTTGTCCCCGAGGTCCTGCAGGCCGCCGAGCCGTCGGCTCTGCGCATGACAGAGCGCCGCGGCCAGCGCGTCGGCGGCATCGGCCGCAAGCTTTGGCTCGAGCCGCAGCAGCGTGCGCACCATGTGCGCGACCTGTGGCTTGGCGGCCGCCCCATAGCCGGTCACCGCCAGTTTGATCGCGCGCGGAGCATACTCGTGCACACTGGCGCCGAGCGCCGCAGCCGCACACAGCGCGACCCCACGCGCCTGGCCGAGTTTCAACGCACTATCGGGATTGCGGTGTACAAATACGCGCTCGATCGCGATCACATCCGGGTGATGCTCGCCCACCAGCGCACTGAGCGCCGCATAAATGCGCTGCAGACGCACGACCATCGCGCGCCCGGCAACATTGATATGGCCGCTGACCACGTGGCGCTCGCCGGCCGCATCGCTGTCTATGATGCCGAAGCCCGTGCGCTGCGAGCCCGGATCCAGTCCGAGAATGCGGCATTGACTCGCCACCAGCGTGATCGCCCCGAGCTCGCTGCGCGGCCGAAACGCACGCCACGCCTTGCTCGTGTATCGCGGCACGGAGTCAGACCCTCAGACGCACTTGCTGTCACCGCTCATACCTTGAATGATAGCCGGAAGCCACCAGTCACACAGCATGGAAACCGCAACGCAGGCATCGCCGCAGATCGCCGCAATGATCGAGGCGGCGCGCGCGGCGCTGCTCGAGGATGGCGGCGAGCCGGCCGCATTGCAAAGCGCGCTCGAGGCGGCCGCGCAAGTCGCAGCGCTGACCCAGGATGGCGATCTGGCGCTGGCCACGGTGCTGCACTGGGCGCGCCGCCTGGGCGCACTGGCGCGCGAGCCCGCAGCGAAGACACCATGGCTGAGCCCCGCGGCGCTGAGTCTGGCCGCCGGATTGGAGCGCCTGGGCGAGCTGCACCTGCCGGCAAACTGGTCGGCAGGCCAGAGCCTGAAAGCCTCGCAGGCCGAAGTGCTGCGCAAGATGTTGCTCGCGGTCGCGGCCGATCCTCGCCTGGTGGTCGCGCGCCTGGCCGAGCAACTGGTGCAGCTGCGCCACGCGCGCGATGCGGCGGCGAGCGAGCAACAGCGGCTCGCGCTCGAGGCACGCGAGATCCTGGCACCGCTCGCGAATCGTCTCGGGATCTGGAATCTGAAGTGGGAACTCGAGGACCTGGCTTTCCGCTATCTGCAGGCTGGTGAGTACGAGCGCATCGCGCGCTCGCTGGCCGAGCCGCGCGTGGAGCGGGAGCGCTACATCGAGGCCGTGCGTACTCTGCTTGAGCGCGAATTGCGCGAATCGGGCATTGCCGCCACGATCTACGGGCGTCCCAAGCACATCTACAGCATCTACCGCAAGATGCAGCTCAAGCACGTGGAGTTCGAAAAGATCTTCGATGTGCGGGCGCTGCGCATCGTGGTCGAGTCGGTCGCCGAATGCTACGCGGCGCTCGGCATCGTGCACGGCCTGTGGCGCTTCATCCCTGGCGAGTTCGACGATTACATCGCCACGCCGAAGGACAATGACTACCGCTCGATACACACCGCCGTGATCGGGCCGCAGGACAAATCGCTCGAGATTCAGATTCGATCGCACGACATGCACGCCAAGGCCGAGCTCGGCGTGGCCGCGCACTGGCGTTACAAGGAAGGCGGCGCGCGCGATGAGATCTACGAGCGCAAGATCGAATGGGTGCGCCGCGTGCTCGACCCGGTGCAAGCGGCGGGCATGGAAGCCGATCCGATCGAGCGCTTGAAGGGGGAGTTGTTCGCCGATCGCATCTACGCGCTCACGCCGCGCGGTGAGGTCGTCGATCTGCCGCGCGGGGCCACGGCACTGGATTTCGCCTATCACGTGCACACGGACCTGGGACACCGCTGCCGCGGGGCAACGCTCAACGGGCACATCGTGCCGCTCAACCAGCCGCTCGCCAACGGCGCGATCGTGCAGATCATCACTGGCAAGCAGGCGGCACCGAGCCGGGACTGGTTGGCGCCTGAGCAGGCATTCCTGGTCTCGGCCAGGAGCCGCGCCAAGGTGCGTGCCTGGTTCCGGCGGCTCGATACGCAGCAATCGCACGAGCGCGCTCGCCCGAGCCTCGAGCCCGAGGACGCGCCAGCCGAGCCGGAGCCGGCAGCACTGATCGCGCTGCGCAAGCGCCGCCCCAGCCGCTCGAGTCGCTCGAGTCGCTCGAGTCGCTCGCCGGTACAGATCGAGGGCGTCGGGGACCTGCCGATCACGATCGCTCGCTGCTGCAGCCCGGTACCACCCGAGCCTATCGCCGGCTACGTGACGCAGGGTCGCGGTGTCACGATTCATCGCGCGCAATGCGCGAGCATGCAGCGCATGCGCGGCCTGAATCCCAAGCGCGTGCTCAATGTCGAGTGGGCGCTGGATTCGGACGACCTGCAGCCGGTGCGCATCCGCGTGGAAGCCTTCGACCGGCGCGGCCTGCTGCGCGATGTATCGGATGTCATGGCGCTCGAGAAACTCAGCATCGAGGGCGTCAATTCCGATACCGACCCGACCGATCGGATCGCAACGATCGTCATGCGCACGGCCGTACGCGACCATGAGCAGCTCGGACGGGTATTGCAACGTCTGAGCTCAGTGCCCAATGTATTGCGCGCCCAACGCGTGCCCTGACAAAACACCCACCAGGGCGATGGCACGCCGTCAGCGCCCTGCGCTATCATGTTGCGCATGATTATTCTTATCACTGGTGCTACTGCTGGGTTCGGGCTCGCGATCGCACGTCGCTTCGGCGGGGAGTCGAATCGAATCATCGCCGTGGGACGACGCAAGGATCGGCTCGATGCTCTGGTCAAGGAACTCGGCGCGAAGGCCGTGCATCCGATCGTCCTCGACGTGCGCGATCGCGCCGGCGTCGCCAACGCGGTGGCCTCACTGCCCACCGAGCTCGCGGCCATCGACCTGCTGGTGAACAACGCCGGTCTTGCCCTCGGGCTCTCGCCCGCATACCAGGCGAATCTCGATGACTGGGACACGATGGTGGACACCAACATCAAGGGGCTCATGTACATGACGCGCGCCGTGCTGCCGGGAATGGTCGCGCGCGACCGCGGCCACATCGTCAATCTCGGCTCCATTGCCGGTGCCCATGCCTACCCGGGCGGCAACGCGTATGGCGGCACAAAAGCCTTTGTGCGTCAGTTCTCGATGAATCTGCGCGCGGACCTGCTGGGCAGCCGTGTGCGCGTGACCAGCGTCGAGCCGGGGCTGGTCGGGGGATCGGAGTTCTCGCTGGTGCGCTTCGGCGGGGACAAGGAAAAGGTGGAGAAGCTCTACAAGGGCGCCGATCCGCTGACTCCGGAGGACGTCGCCGAGGCCGTGTATTGGGTGGCGACCCTGCCGCCGCGCGTCAATATCAACATCATCGAGATGATGCCGGTCACACAGACCTTCGGACCCCTACCGGTACATCGCTACAGCACCTGAGCGCGCCCCTCGCGGCAGCAAAACGCCTGACACGCGCCTAACGCCGATTGATCACGCGCCTAACGCCGATTGATGGTGTCAATCGCGCGCTGATCGGCCGCGAGGGCCGCTTCGTGCAGCGCCTCCGACAGAGTCGGATGCGCGTGGATGGTTCGCTGCAGATCCTCGGCACTGGCCTCGAACTCCATGGCGAGAGTGGCCTCAGCGATGAGCTCGCCGGCCAGCGGGCCAATGATGTGTACGCCAAGGATGGTGTCGGTCTCGCGGTCGGCCAGAATCTTGGCGAAGCCCACCGCCGCCTCCATCGCGCGCGCTCGGCCGTTGGCGGCAAATGGAAACACACCGCTTTTATAGGCCGTGCCGGCGGCCTTGAGCTGCTCCTCGGTCTGTCCGACCCAGGCGATTTCCGGCGCCGTGTAGATGACCGAGGGAATCACGGCGTAGTTGACGTGCGCATAGCGGCCGGCGATGCGGTCCGCGACCGCGATGCCCTCCTCTTTGCCCTTGTGCGCGAGCATCGGACCACGCACGCAGTCTCCTACGGCCCAGACATTCTGTGCGTCCGTCTGGCATTGCTCATCGACCGCGACGAATCCGCGCTCATCGAGCCTGACGCCGCTATCCGGCGTGAATAGATTCGTGCTGTAGGGGCGCCGGCCCACGGCGACGATGATTTGCTCGGCGTTGAGGGATTGCCCGACGGCGGTTCGGTCGCTGAACTGCACGCTGACCATGCCATTGGCGATCGTGGCGCCCTCGACCCTGGCGCCGAGGCGAATATCCAGTCCCTGTTTGCGCAGGTGACGCAGAGCCTCGAGCGCGAGCTGCTGATCGGCCATGCTCAGCAGCTGATCGAGCGCTTCGAGGATGATCACCTCGGCCCCGAGGCGAGACCAGACGCTGCCGAGCTCCAGGCCAATCACACCCGCACCGATCACGATGAGCTTGCCCGGTACTGCGCTGAGCTCGAGCGCGTCCCACGAATCGATGATGAAGCGATGATCGAAGGGCAGGCCTTTGAGCTCGGTCGGTATCGAACCGCTGGCCAGCACGACATGGCTGGCCGAGAGCTCCTGCGTCGTTGCGTCCTCTGCTGTCACTTCGACGCGTCGGCCAGCCAGTAGCCGGCCTGTGCCATGCACGGCGTGCACGCCGGCTGCCTTGAGCAGCGAGGCAACTCCGCCGCTCATCGTGCGCACGACGCGCGCGCGGCGCTGCTGCATGACGCTCAGATCCAGTCCGATGCCAGGGGCCTGGATGCCGTGAAGCGCGAACTCCGAGCGCGCGCGGTAATACAACTCGGAGGACTCGAGCAGCGCCTTCGAGGGAATACAGCCGGCATTCAGGCAGGTGCCGCCGAAGGCGCTGCTGCCGTCGCGGTTCTTCCAGGCATCGACGCAGGCCACGCGCAGACCGTTCTGCGCTGCGCGGATCGCCGCCGGATAGCCAGCCGGACCGGCCCCGATCACGATGACATCAAAGGCTTCGGCCACGCTGCTTCAGACCCCGAGCAGCAGCCGACCCGGATCCTCCAGGCATTCCTTTACTGCGACCAGAAACTGCACCGCCTCGCGCCCATCGATGAGGCGGTGATCGTAAGTCAGCGCCAGGTACATCATCGGCCTCGCCATCACCTGGCCCTTCACGACCATCGCCCGCTCCTGGATCTTGTGCATGCCGAGAATCGCGCTTTGCGGCGCGTTGACGATCGGTGTGGACAACAATGAGCCGAAGATACCGCCGTTGGTGATGCTGAAGGTGCCGCCGGTGAGCTCTTCGAGCGTGATCGAGCCGGTGCGGGCGCGCGCCGCAAATTGCGCTATGCGCTCCTCGATCGCCGCGAAGCTCAGCAGATCTGCATCGCGCAGCACCGGAACCATCAGGCCGCGCTCGGTCGATACCGCCACGCCGATATCGAAATACTCGTGATAGACGATGTCATTGTTCTCGACCGACGCATTGACCGCTGGGTAGCGCTTGAGACCCTCGATGGCCGCCTTGATAAAAAACGACATCAGGCCAAGCTTCACGCCATGCTCGGCCTCAAAGCTCTCCTTGTAGCGCGCGCGCAGCTCCTGCACCGCTCCCACATCCACCTCATTGAATGTCGTGAGCAGGGCCTGCGACTGTTGCGCCTGCAACAGCCGCTCGGCGATGCGCGCACGCAAGCGCGTCATGGGCACGCGCTTCTCGCCGCGTCCGGCGCGCGCTGCGGCGCTCGAGGCGTCGGCCGCTTGTGGCGCAGCGACCTGCGGGGCGGCGCTCTGCACAGCGGCCGCCTGCATCGCATCGGCCTTCGTCACACGACCCCGGGGCGCGGTGCCGACCACGCTTTCTGGTGCAAGCGAATTCTGCTCGAGGACGCGCCGCGCAGCCGGGCCGGTGCGCGGCGCACCAGCGTTCGCAGGCGTAGCGGGCGCAGCTGCAGGGGTAGCAGGTGCAGGCGTAGCAGGCGCCGGGGCGCGCGTAGGTGCAGGTGCGGGCGTAGCGGCCACGGGCGATACCGTCTTGGGCACTGCGGCGCTCGTGGCCGCGGCTTCCTCGATGATGGCGAGCAGATCGCCACTCTTGACCGTGCTGCCCTGCGCGACTTTGACCTCGCGCAACACGCCGCTGATCGGCGCCGGAACCTCGAGCATGACCTTATCGGTCTCAAGGTCAGCCAGATTCTCATCGCGCGTGACGCTCTGGCCCGGCTGCTTGCGCCACGCGACCAAGGTGGCGTCGGCGACAGACTCGGGCAACTGCGGCACGCGGATCTCAACGCTCATGAGCTGTGCTTCCTGATTGGCACCGCATTACGCTCATCGAGGGGAGTGCCCGTGAGCGTCAGCCGCGGCGTAGGTATATTGCGCAGCGTCTGGTCGACCGAGGTCGCGTTGAGCGCGGTCTCGACCAGGCGTCGCTGTTCGGCCTCGTGTATTTTATGAATGCCCGTGGCGGGCGCCGCCGCGGCGGGACGGCCCGCAAAAAACACCGCTTGCGAGGGCGCCAGGTCCTGCAGCCGATGGCGAATCTGAAACCAGGCGCCCTGATTCTGCGGCTCCTCCTGGCACCAGACCAGAGAGGTGGCATTGGCGTAGCGCGCGAGCACGCTCTGGTACTCCTCGACCGGGAACGGATAGAGCTGCTCGATACGCACGATCGCGATGTCGCGCTGCCCGGACTGGCGGCGCGCCTTGAGCAGATCGAAATACACCTTGCCGCTGCAGAACACGACGCGCTGCGTCTGTGCCGCGTCGATCGCATCGATCTCATCGATGATGTTGGCAAAGCTGCTCTGGCTGAGATCCGCCAGCGCAGATACCGACAACTCGTGGCGCAACAGGCTCTTGGGCGTCATCACGATCAGCGGCTTGCGGAATGAGCGCAGCATTTGACGGCGCAGCAGATGAAACATCTGCGCCGGCGTGGAGGGCACGCACACCTGCATATTGTTCTCGGCGCACAATTGCAGAAAGCGCTCGAGCCGCGCCGAGGAGTGCTCCGGACCCTGCCCTTCGTAGCCGTGCGGCAGAAACAGCGTCAGACCGCACAGCCGGCCCCACTTCGCTTCGCCGGAGGAGATGAACTGGTCGATCACGACCTGGGCGCCGTTGACGAAGTCGCCAAACTGCGCCTCCCAGATCACGAGGCAGTCGGGACTGGTCGTGGAATAGCCGTATTCGAATCCGAGTACCGCCTCCTCCGAGAGCACCGAATCGATGATCGTGAAGCGCGGCTGACCGTCGCTGACGTGCTGCAATGGTATGTAGCGCCGCGCGCTCTTCTGATCGTAGAGCACCGCGTGTCGATGAAAGAACGTGCCGCGCGCGGAGTCCTGACCCGAGATGCGCACCGCGACGCCGTCCTCCAGCAGCGAAGCATAGGCCAGAGTTTCGGCCGCGCCCCAGTCCAGCGGCACTTCCCCGCTCATCATGCGCTCGCGCTGCGTGATGATCTGCAGCACGCGCGCGTGCAACACGAGATCGCTCGGGACTTGCGCGACACGCTGGCCCAACGCCATCAGGCGCTCGGGCTCGACGCCGGTGTGCGGATGCTCGGAAAAATCCGTATGCGCGTAGCGCGACCAGTCCACCGTGTATTTGTTGCCCACCAACCCGAGTGCCTGATGCACTTCGAGGCGGCCGGCGTCGAGCGCGTTGCGATATCGCTCGACCATCTGCTCGGCCTCGCCGGCATTGATGATTCCGTCGGCAAGCAGCCGCTCGGAATAGAGCTGGCGCACCGTCGGATGCTGGCGTATCACCTGATACATGATCGGCTGAGTCGCTGCTGGTTCGTCTGCTTCGTTGTGGCCCAGTCGTCGATAACAGACCAGATCAATGACCACGTCCTTATGAAAGCGCTGCCGATAACGCAGGCCCAGCCGTGTTGCGAACACCACGTCTTCGGGATAGTCCGCATTGACGTGCAGGATCGGCGCCTCGATCATTTTCGCGACATCGCTGCTGTAGGTGGTCGAGCGCAGATCGCGCGGATCGGAAGTGGTGAAGCCGAGTTGATTGTTCACCACGATATGAATTGTGCCGCCGGTGCGAAAGCCGCGTAATTGCGAGAGCTGCAGCGTTTCCATCACCACGCCCTGGCCCGAAAATGCCGCATCGCCGTGCATGAGCACCGGCACGACTTTGTCGCCGTGCGCATCGTTGCGCCGTTCCTGGCGCGCGCGCACCGAGCCCTCGACGACCGGATCGACGATTTCGAGGTGCGAGGGGTTGAAGGCCAGCGCCACATGCACGTTGCCGCCCGGCGTGCGCAGGTCGGCGGAGAAGCCCTTGTGGTACTTGACGTCGCCCGAGCCCTGTATATGGTTTTCGTCGAGCTTGCCTTCGAACTCCGAGATCAGCTCCGCCGTAGATTTCCCGAGCACATTGACCAGCACATTGAGTCGGCCGCGGTGTGCCATGCCGAGTACGAATTCCTGGATACCGGCGCTGCCGCCCTGCTGCAGCAGGTCATTGAGCTGCGCGATCAGCACATCCGCGCCCTCGAGCGAGAAGCGCTTCTGGCCGACAAATTTCGTGTGCAGGTAGCGCTCCATGCCCTCGGCGGCGCTCAGTTGCCAGAGCAGATTGCGGCGCTCTTCGGCACTGAAGTGCTGCTGCATGCGTCCGAGTTGGAACTCATCCTGCAGCCATATGCGCTCGTTGGTGTCCGACACATGCGCAAACTCGGCGCCGATGTGCCCGCAATAGATCGCCTCCAGGCGAGCGATGATCTCGCGCAGCGTCGCGTGCTGGGCAATCCATTCATTGCGGCTCGCCGTGAAGAAGACCGTATCCAGATCCGCCTCGGTCAAGCCCGCGTAGTCGAGCTTCAGCACGCGCGGCCGCGAGCGCTGCTGCAATCCCAGTGGATCGATCTGCGCGATCAGATGGCCGCGATTGCAATAGGACTGGATCAACCTCGACACGGCCGCCTGCTTTTCACCGGCGAGCGCGGCAGGCGCAGCGCTCGCTGCGATCGAGCTGGGCGGCGCCGGCGCTGGCACAGCCGCAGCGGCGCGGATGTAATCGCGCTCGCGTGCACGGCTGCCCGGCAAGGCGTCGAAGTACTGGCGCCAGCTCGCATCGAGCGCTTCCGGGTCGCGCAGGTATTGCTCGTAGAGGGCTTCCAGGTAGGGCGCATTCGCGCCGTACAGCGGCGAGCTGGCGAGCTGCTCGAGCAGGGATTGGGGCATCAACTTTCCTGGCAAAACGGGAAGATGCGGAGGGAAAAAACCTTTCGGCTCAATGGGCTGGATGCCAACGAGCGATTCTCATTCTAGCAGCGCCGCAGCCGGCGCTCTAGTGCGGCGCGGGACCCTGCGTGATGCGCACGAGATCATCCGGGCGGATCCACTTTGCAAACGCGCTCTGCACATCCGTCGGCGTGAGCTCCATGTAACGGCGCGCGGCAATCGTGGGCTCATCGAGCGGCAGGTCCAGCTCGCGGCGCCCGAGCAGCCCGTGCGCGATACTCTCGATGCTAGCCTCGGCCAGCGGAATTTGCCGCAGCAACAGCGCTTTGACGCGCAGCAACTCATCGGGCCCCACCGGGGAGCTCTGCATGCCCTTGAGCTCCTGGACAGCGATGTCAGCGGCTTTGCCGACATTTCCCGGATCGCAGGCATACTGGATGTAGTAACCGCCGCGAGTCCTGCCAAGCTGCAGACTCGACCCGACGCTATAGACCAGTCCGCTGTTCTTGCGCAGCTCGATGCTCAGGCGCGCGGAATAAAACCCCCCGCCGAGCACGGCGCTGCCGAGCTCGAGCGGGTAGTAATCCGGATCGGAGCGCTTGAGCGGCAGATTCTGCGCGAGCAGCACATAATCCTGAACCCGTCTGAGATCCGGCACCGTCACCGCACTGGCTGCGTTGGGCGGCACAGGTGGCAGCTCGATATCCGGCCTGGCGCCGCTCGCACTCCAAGCACCGAAATATTTCTCGATCGTGGCTCGCGCCTGCTCAGCCGACACATGACCGATCACGACAATGCTGGTCATATCCGGGCGAAATACCTTGCGATAGAAAGCCCGCACGTCATCGAGCGAGAGTGACTGCACGCTCTGCGCCGTCGCCTGGCGCAGGATCGGATCATCCGGCGGATACAGCGCCGCGTGCAGGGAGCGTTGTGTCAGATACCCTGGACTGCGGTTCCTCGCGGCCACGATTTGCACCAGCTGCCGGTCAACCACATCCATTGCGGCGGCCGGCAGCGCCGGATGCAGCTCATTGTCTGCAAGCAGCGCGACGGCGCGGTCAAAGCTCTGCGAGAGCACCTGCACGTCGAAATCTGTGCCCGCATGTTCGTCGGCGCCAATATCATCGAGCGCGCGCTGAAAGGCGAGGCGGTCCAGATGCTCGCTGCCATAGGCCAGCAGCGGATCGAGCGCTTGCTCCACGCCCAGCTTATCCAGCGGCGCCTCGAGCTCGGGACGATTGCGGATCCTGCCGTATACGCTGACGGTGTCGCTCACATCTTCGCTCTGCACGATCAAAGTCAGCCCATTGGGCAATGTACTGACCACCGGTTGCACGTTCGACGGCTTGACGTCCAGGCGCTCCAATGCGCTATGCGCCCAGTCCGGCAGTTGTGTGGGCTTGGCCTCGCCGAGGGAAATGCTCTCGCGACCACCACCGCCGCCGCCGCTGGCGGCGACCGGAGCGCTGTCACCGCGTGGCACCAGCACAGCTGAGACCGCATCGCGCAGATCCAGGTATTTGCGCGCCACGCGGTTGACGTCCTCGACCGTGACCTTCTCGATTCGCACGAGATCCTCATCCGGCGAGCTCAGACCGTAGAGCGCCACGGCATCGGCCCAGACGTCGGCCAAGCCCTCGATCGAGTTCTTCTGGAATTCGGCCTCTCTGCGCTCCTGCAGCTTGGCCGCCTCCACCAGCTCCGGCGGCACGCCATCGCGAACAACCCGCGCGAGTATCGCGCGCAGTTGCTGCTCGAGCGCCCTGTAATTAGCGCCTGCCGGGAATTGCGCTTCAGCATAGGCGAGGCCCGCCTGCGGCAGCGGGTCGAGCAGGAAGCTCGCCTCAATCGCCTTGCCGTCGGGCACCAGCCCATAGAGAGCGAAGCGATGGCTGCTGAGCACATCTGTGAGTACCTCAAGGGCCGGGAAATCAGGGCTATGCAATCCGGGCACGCGCATGGCCAGAATCTGTGTGCCGGTCGGACGATCGGTATCCAAGATGAGCGAGAACGCGTGCACGGGCTGCAGCCGCACCACAGGCCGCGCCGGCAGGCTCTTGGGCTCGATCGAACCAAATAATTGCCTGATCCGCTCAAGCGTCGCGCCCGGATCCAGATCGCCGACGACGATGAGGATCGCGTTGTTCGGTGCGTACCAGGTGTCATGGAATGACTTGAGCATCGAGGCTTTGGTGGCGTCAAAAGACGGCCGCGTCCCGAGCGCGTCATGCTCATAGGGTGTACGTGCGAACATGCGCGCGCGCAGCCTTTCGTAGAGCACGTATTCCGGATTGGACAGATCCTGCGCGACCTCCTGCTCGATTGCGCCGCGCTCCAGATCCCAATCCTGCTGGCTATCCAGCACGCCCTGCATGCGCGTGGCTTCGATATGCAAGGCCAGATCCAGATCCTCGGCCGGCACCGTGAACAGGTACTGCGTGACGCTCTCACGCGTGTTGGCGTTGAAGTTGCCGCCCACGACGCTGCCGATGTCGGCCAGCTGATCGGCCGACAGCCCGGGGCTGCCGCGAAACATCATGTGCTCCTGCGCATGTGCGGTACCGGGAAAGCCCGGCGGCGCCTCATCCGAGCCGACCAGATAGTTGACCGAGGTGCTCACTACGGGGGCAAGAGTATTGCGCACGATGATGACCTCCAGCCCGTTGGGCAGCCTCTCGCGCAATACCGACCCCTCATCCGCGATGGCGCTGCGCGCCGGGATGAGCGCGGCGAGGGCGCAGAGGCACGACAGGGCCAGCGCCCATGCGCGGCGCCGCGAGGCAGAACGATGGAGGATCATTCCATCATGGTACCTCAGGCTTTGAGGCCCAGCACCACCGCGCCGATGCCGATCAGCGCGATGCCCAGCCAGTCGCGCGCTGACGGGCGCTCGCCCAGAAACAGCACCGCGAATAGCGCCACCAGCACGACGCTGAGCTTGTCGATCGGTGCGACCTTCGAAGCCTCTCCGAGCTTGAGCGCGCGAAAATAGCAGAACCAGGACGCACCGGTTGCGAGGCCCGACAGAATCAGGTACGCGAGCGCCGAGGGTCGCAGCCGCAATGGATTGCTCCATCTGCCCTGCGCGCAGACGACGGCACTGAGCGCGATAGCAATGACAAACGTGCGCAACAGCGTCGCCAGGTCTGAGTCCACCGACTTCACACCGAGCTTCGCAAGTATGGCGGTCAGCGCCGCGAACGCCGCCGACAGCAACGCCCAGTAAAACCATGGGGCCTGAGTCATGCTGGAGCATACCGCGCTGTCGTCTGGATCGCCGCGTGCTGCGATATGATCGAATCATCCCCAAGAGGCGAGGCACTATGAGCACTTTGCATCTGGTCGGAGGCGAAAAAGGCGGTGTCGGCAAGTCGTTGCTCGCGCGCATCCTGGCGCAATACCTGATTGACCATGGTCGGCCATTTCAAGCCTTTGACACCGACCGATCCCACGGTGCATTGCTGCGCTTTTATCCGCAGTACACGCTGCCCGCGCCGCTGGAGGAATTCCGCGGTCTGGACCGCGCCGTGGAGAGCGCCGTGGCGCTACCTGACAAAACGGTGGTCGTGGATCTCTCGTCCCAGAGCTATGCGCCCATGGTGCGCTGGATGGAGGACTCGCGCGTGCTCGCGGCCGCGAGCGAAGTGCAGTTGGGGCTCAGATACTGGCACGTCATGGAGGCCGGTCGCGACTCGACCGAGCTGTTGCGGGTGCTGCTGGATCAGTTCGAGGGCCGCCTGCCATTGGTGCTGGTGCTCAATCAGGTACGCGGGGAGCAGTTCGATGTGCTCGAAGCCTCCGGCCAGCGCGCCCGCGCCGAGCAACTGGGTGCCAAGGTCTTCATATTGCAACGGCTTGCCGATGCGACCATGCACAAGATCGACGCGGTCAATAGCAGTTTCTGGGCCGCAGTGAATCAAAGCAGCGGCGCCGACGGCACACTCGGACTGCTCGAGCGTCAGCGCCTGGTGGTATGGCTCAAGCGCGCGTACGAGCAGATCGATACGCTCGACCTCTAGCCTACGGCGCCCAGAAAATCGCCCTTGCCGACCTTCACGCCACCGTGACGCAGGATGTCGTAGGCGGTGGCGCTATGAAAAAAGAAATTGGGCAGCACGAATTGCTGCAGATATACCCAGCCATTGGGGAATGAAAGCGTGCGCTGCGGCAGCTTGATCACGACTGCGCGCTCACCGGCACCCTCCAATTGCCGGCGCTCGAGACTGTGCAGAAACGCCGTGGTGCGCTCCAGGCGCGCCTTGAGCTCCGGGAACGAATTCTCCGTGTCCGGGAATTTTGGCGGCTCGATTGCCGCG
>JBEKUL010000047.1:0-36790 GCA_049515055.1 Steroidobacteraceae bacterium
AGCGTCGCGCTACGCCCAGATCGCGCCTGGAATCGGCGCTGCTGCATTCGGCTTGCTTGAGCGCCGCCGACAAGGTCGCGAGCTGGCCGATGCGCGCGACGGCCTGTGGGGTCGGATGAATCTTGTCGAACGGGCCGGCCCGACTGACATACTCCGCCGGCAGCGCCAGGCTCGAGAAATCTCGCGCGGTCTGGGTCACGAGCACCAGGATATGATCGGTTCCGGCCGGCCCGAGCGCCGTGACCGTCCAATTGGAATTGGGAAGGCGCAGTTCCTGATTGGCTTTGACCGCGTTGTTCGAATCCAGTTGATTCGGAAATAAAAGATAGAAGCTGTCCGGCTGCGTGCCGCGATACAGCAGGTAGACGAACCCGTCTCGATCCGAGCGCACGCTCATGCTCAGATTGGAGCCGATCTTCAGCGCCGGCTGATCAAGACTGACCTGAACCTGCCAACGATCGTCGCGCTGACTGTAGATATCATTCATCGAGGCCAGCGTATCGACCGGGACCGTGACCGGCGCAGCCGGATCTGCCGGGTAAAAGGCGGGCACGAGCGCCGCATTGCCTGCCAACGTGGCGTGTTGCAGCGCCGATGACTCCTGCGTTTTGTTGAGGCGTGCCTGCACGCAGTCAGTGAGCTCCTGCATGGAGATAGCCCCGCTGTGGTCGGCGTCGGCTGTGCCGCTGCTCAGGCATTGCTCGAAGTTGTAGGTCAGCGCGCCGCCCTTGGAGGTATCCCAGGCGATTTCGTTCTTTCTCGCGGCCGCCAGAATCACCAGATTGTTATCGGTCGTATTCAGATCGATGCCGCGACTCTGCAGGAAGCTGCCGGGGTTCGCCGCTACCGAGCACTGCGGACTGGACGCCTCGGGGCTGAATTTTGCGCGCAATCCAGAGGACAGCGCACGCGAACTGGCCGACTGTGCGAGGCCGCCGGAATGACAGGAATCCAGCATGACAATAGTCTTGTCAGCCTTCGAGCTCAGCGGCTTGATCATCTGCGCGAATTCGGTGTTGGTCACCACGCGCATATCCTGCATGACGATGCTTTCGGTGCACTGCCCGCTGGCTTTGCTGAAAAATCGCGCGCCGTGGCCGGAGAAATAGACGAACAGTTTGTCCCCCGGCAGCATCGTCTGATTCATGCTGGCGAGCGCCTGCTTGAGACCTTCGCGAGTGACCTGCTCCTCGGAGAGCTGGACGATGTTCTCGGGCGGAACGCCGAAGCGCTGCGCCAATTCGACTCCGAGCTTGCGATCTGTGAGTACGCCGGGCAGCGGGCTGCGCGCATACTCCGATACCGTAATGATCAGCGCATGGTTGGATAACTGGGCCGGAGCGTGAATGCCGGTGGTCGGACTTTGGACCGAGGGGGCGGCCTGAACGGCTGCATCGGGCGCCTGTCCCTGCGCCCGGCACAGCGCCGATGCGCCTGCGCACAGCAATAGCGCAGGGCCGATCGCGCTGAGCCGAATCCAGGAACCTGCAGGCCGTCGCACGCGTGGACTTTTCTTATTCATGCTCCCCTCCGACTGCTTGGCTTGCCCTGCATCGCTCACCTCGCCTCACACGCCACAGGAGACCTTCCTGGTGGCCGGGTAAGTGTAAATATTGATGCGCTGTGCGCTGACCGCTCCGCGAAACTGCGCGTAACCCTTGGCGATCTTCTCGGCGCGCGCGCTGTCAGGGCCGAACTTCTGCGTGCTATTCAATGCCGCGAAGAAATCCGGCAACTGCCCGAAGGCCAGCACCGTAACCTGATCCGAGCCGAAGGGCTCGACCGCGTAGATGCGATCTTTGAGATCAGAACTGGGAATCGCCGCCGGTGCGCCGCTGGCAATCAGGCGCTGCTCGGCCTGGACCCTGGGGTAGAGCACACTCAGATCGCCGTTTGGATCCAGATCGAGCACCATCACGTAGGCTGGTTTTTGCAATCGAATCTCGATGACGAAGGATTCGCATTCAACGAAGGTATTGCCCCGGCTGCCCGGATCTGTCTCCGCACGCAGCCCCAGTTGATCAACACCCACGGGCAGCGCACGAGCGACCCAAGCCTGCGCCGCGATGCGCCGGATCACGTTAGGATCGCCAGCCGCCGCGCTCATGATGAGATCGTCCGCGGGGCCGAGCAGCTGCACGCGCGTACCGTTCTGGCGAACGGTCAGATCGGCATTGCTCTCGGTAATCTCAACGCCACTGAGCGCTGTGATGCTCGAGCGCAGTGAGGGCGAGCTCGCCTGCAGGCGCACGCGCAAGCTCGTCGGATTGACTGGCGTGACGGGGTTGGGCGTGGCGGGGCTGCGCACCGCGCCCAGGAATTGATTGGAACCGATGTCATCCGGGTCCTCAGCCACGACCGGTAGCAGTTGCGGATGCTGCGCAAAATTGCGCCGCTCCAGGAATACATTCAGTGCATCGCGTCCCTGCGCGTAGGTGAACGTGCCCGTCAACAGCTCGCCATTGAGCAGTCGCAGAAATGCATCGGTAAAAGCGCCATGGAATTGACCGTCGAGCGTTGGCCATTGCTGCAGATCGGCTGTGCTTGAGATGTCCGTGCCTTCCTCGCTATCGCTCGCGCCCGAAATCAGGAGCACGTGCCGGTACGGGTAGGGCGGCGGCGCTGGCCGTGGGCTGCTCGCGGCTGCAGTCCCGGTTCCTTTGGTGCTGGCTACTCCCAGGTCGCGCAGCGGCAAGTAGCGCGAGCGGCCGTGCCGGTGTCCCAGACTTCGAACGACCTGCCCGGAATAACAGCTGTCGGATACGACCACGACCCAGCGGCCCTGCTGATCCAGGCGCATCAGGGGCGGCTTCAGATCGCGCCGGCCGACGATCAGCGTGCTCAGTGGCGAGGCAGAGTTAAAGTCGTACGGTACCCACGCACCGGTCGAATAGGGGAGGTCGAAGGCGTTATTCTGATCATTCGCGCTGGTACCGTGGCCGCTGAAGTAGATCAGCACGATATCGCCCGCCGCACTGCGCTGCTCGAGCTTATCAATCTCGCTCAGAATGCGATCGCGTGTCGCATCCTTATCGCGCAAAGTCACTACGTTACGCGGGTCGAATCCCCATCGAGCGGTCAGGGTTTTCTGCATCGAGTCCAGGTCGGCGGCGGTGCCGTAAAGCTGGGGTACGTCCGGATCATTGAAGCGGCCCACGGCCACGAGCAAGGCGACGTTTTTCCCGCTTGCCGGCATGGCGATGAGCAGACCCAGCCATGGCACGATGAGCGCGAACAGGCGCCTCCAGTGCTCGATCGTGGCGATGGTGAGCCGCATCGTTCACTCTTTAATATAGTTATATAGGCCGCAAAAGCCTCCCGGCTATGATGCCCGATCGGCCCGCCTTGAATCCACCCCGGAGCGCCTTAAGAGGCGTCGGGGCGGCTCGATGAGGTAAAATTGGGCGCGAGCCGGACCAGGGAAACGGCCGTCGGATCCGTGCAGTAGCACAAGTAGAAATGCCGCAAAGCACTCTCATGCATGTCCGCCCAGGGTTGTGCTCCGCCGCACTTCGGCAGCGGCTGTGCACGGGTTTGGCCGGGGCCCTGATGCTGGCCGCTAGCGTCAGTCGCGCGCAGTCGGTCGAGCTCGTACGTGCCTATCAGAATTTCGAGAGCGCCAAGGCCGGAAACAAGGTCGCGCGGGCACTGAGCTACGGCGACGATGCGTTGAGACTGCAGCAAGCGCAGGACAGCGACGCACAGGATCAGATCAAACTGCTATGCAGTCTGGGTGAATATGCGGCGCAGGCTGGCGAGGATACGCGCGCGCTGCACTACTATGAGCGCGCGCTGCAGCAGCAGCAAGCCGCGCTCGGGTCCGATCATCCCGATCTGGTGCCGACACTCACGGCGCTGGCCGAACTACACGCCAAGGCGAGGGACTATTTGGATGCCGAGGCGATCCTGCAGCGCATTCTGAGCATCCAGCAGACCGTCTACGGCGAGCAGCATCCGTACGTGGTCTCGACCGTAGGGAGGCTGCGCGACATCTACCAGGCCGCGGGCGATACGGACGGCGTTGCGCGCGCCGAGGAAGAACTGCGCGATGATGAGGCACGACAGCGTGCCGAGGCCGCCGCCAAACGTGGCCTTGCCCCCGTCAAGGGCGGCGTCGTCGTCGGCTCGAACCGCTACCAGTTCAACAAAGACGGCTATGCGGCAGTTCGCGTGTTCTACGGCACCAATCGTGTGCCCGAGGGTGACGGGACGCTCTCTCCCTACTACGGCAAGGCGGACGGTGGGCTGCAATACGGCTATGTGACCGTGACGATCCCGCAGAGCCACAAGCTCGCCGAGCTTGAAACGCCGGAGCAATGGTCGGATTTCCTGTTTGGTGTAGCCCCGACACAGGATAAGAGCAAATACGTCCTGCTCGAGAGGGTAACCCCGCTGGGCAAAGAGCCTTTTCTGTCAGCATTGCATCAGCAGGTCAGCGACTCGCTGTCCAAGGACGCGTTCATATTCATCCACGGCTACAACACATCGTTTGAAGATGCAGCCCGGCGCACCGCGCAGCTGGCCTACGACATGGATTTTGACGGCACGCCAATCATGTTCAGCTGGCCCTCGCAGGGCAGCGTGTCCGCTTATCTTGTGGACGAGAGCGTCATCGATGTCAGCGTCATCCGGATGGCCGATTTCCTGGATACGATCGCGGCTCAATTCGGCCCGGAGCATATCCATCTGATCGCCCACAGCATGGGCAATCGGGTAATGATAGGCGCGCTGCAGCGCTGTCTGCTCGCCAGAGCTTCCGCAGACAGTCCGCACGCTTTTGGACAAATCGTGTTCACCGCGCCCGATGTCGAGCGCGGTTATTTCATCGCCGCCACCGAGTCGATGAGCCGTATTGCCGATCGCCTGACCTTGTACGCATCGGATAGCGACTATGCGCTGCGCGCCTCGCAGATGATGCACAGAATGCCGCGCGCCGGGTTCGCTGGGAACACGATCATCCGGCTTGCGGGCGTCGACACCATCGATATGTCGGGCGTGCCCGCCGACTTGCTGGGCCACAGTTATTTCGCCTCGAACGGCGGCGCCGTGTACGACCTGCTGCACCTGCTATGGCGCGGCGAGGCTCCTGGCTCCCCGGCGCGCTGCGGCACGAGCGATACGGCGTTCAAGGGACCGCTCGTGGTGTGGCGCTTTGACGTCCAGAAATGCAAGGGCGATGATCTGCTGGAAGCGGCAATATTGCTCAAGCAGCAGCAAAATCTGGGACCGCAGCAGATCGTGGCACAGATTTCGGCCCAGATCTCCAGCATGAGCGATCCGTTGCAGCAGCAGGCAGGACGATTGATATTGGACCGGGTCAATCAGCTGCTTGAAATACTGGCCTCGCCATCAACGGGAGTTGCGCGATGAAAGCGATCAGGGCGCAATGTTTCGTCGCAATGATGAGCCTGTCGCTATTGCAGATACCAGCGGCGCGTGCTGCGCCCGATCGTGTCGACTTGCACGTGTACGTCGCCGATTCGTGCATCGTTGCCGATGAGCCGTACTTCGTCGCACAGGCGCCAACCCCTGCGAACGGCAGCGAGGCGACGCCGAAGTTTCTGCCATTGCTCGGCGTCGTGGTCGGCAAAGTCGCCGAGCTATGGATCAATCATGAGATTCAGGGCTCGGCCAACAAGCTCAAGGGCAGGGCCGCTCGCAAAGACACCCGCTATGCCCTGACCAGGGAAATGAATCTCTACCGCGCCGACCTGCAGGCCGCGCCCGTGCTGGAGATCAACAGCAAACTGGGCTGCATGACGATCGTCGCGGCGAAAATGAAGCCCGAGGCGACCGACTGCAGGGACGCTTATATTCCGAAGGAGCTGACGCCAGAATCCGTGGGCCTGGCCGAGAGCGAGTGGAAGAGCTCCAGAAGCGACGATTCGGTTGAAAATCAGCTGCGCCGCGCCAACGTGTGCGTCGACGGCAAGGCCGCTGCGGTCTACGAGGGCCGCTTTGAGTTCTCCAAAGACGGCACCGCCTATCGACTGAAGAATGCGGGCTATCGAATCAACTCGCTGCTGACCTCCCAGACCCCGGGCGTGACGCGCACGGCGCTGTACACGCTCAAGATCTCCGAGCCTGGCGCCACCGATCAGCAGCAGGTCTTGTCCTCGGCATGGGTTAATCTTGGTACGGTGAGCGCGGGAGCACGCTCTGCGGGCGCCGATAAGGATGAGCCGCCGTGGCTGCGCACGCCGCCACTTTCGGCCGATGCGCGGCGCGTCTACGAGGAGAAGACCAAGACGCACGGGGAGATCGCGGCGGAAATCGATACCCTCAAGCGCACGCTGAACCGCAGTCAACGCGTTCTGGCAGGTCTGGACCAACGCATTGCGGCCGCCAGCGGCGAGCTTGCAGCAGGGCTGCAGCAAGAGCGCACGCGAGTCGCAGTACAAATTCAGACCCAGAGCGCTGAGCTTGATGCCTGCAATACGGACTTCGAGCAGTTGCCGCATGCGCCGATGGAATTCATGCCGGTCACAATCGAAGTGGCCGTGACCGAAACCGAATCGGAGAGGAAGGCGCAATTGGCGCTGGCCGATCTCGTTGGCAGCAACAGCGATATCGTGGCCTCGGCCGCCGCGAGCGTATTCTCGAAATCCGTGGACCCATCGGCTTTGCGAATCGAGCCCGATGACACGGAGCATACGGGCGAGCTCGCACAGGCTCGCGATCGCTATTTTACGGCGCTGCTGCAGACCCCGGGTGCGGGCGGCGCAATTGAGCCGTCGGCACCGGCCCTCGCGATTGCCAAGGGGCAATACAATGATGCGAGGCGCTCCATGGGGTTGGCGCCGGTTCAATGAAATCCGCCCCTCGCCTGCTCATCGCAGACCTTATCGCATTCCTGGGGTTCGCGATCATTGCCGCGAGCCCGCAGTTTGCGCACGCCGCCGACGCCGCGCCGGAGGGCTCAGCGGCTGTGCTGTCGGAGCAGCAGATTGAGGAGCAGCTCAAGGGCGCAGCTACGCACGCCACGACGCGCGGCCTGAGGCGCCAGAATGCTTCTGCGCCATCGGGCTCGATCAGTCTGAACATTGCCTTTGAGTACAATTCCTTTGCATTGAAGCCGCAGGCCTCGGAGCAGTTGCGGCAACTGAGCTCGGCACTGACGTCGGACACGCTGCGTGCAGATCGATTCATGGTCGCCGGCCATACTGACGCCACGGGCAATGCGCAGATTAATAAGCGCCTGTCCTTGCAGCGCGCACAGGCGGTCAAGCGCTACCTGGTCGCCAGTGGCGTGGATGGCGCGCGGCTCGATGCTGTGGGCTATGGCGCAGAACAGCTATTGAATCCTGATCAGCCCAACGATGCGCGCAATCGGCGCGTAGAAATACGCGACCTTGGCGCCGCCCCGTAGCCGATCAGTGGCTCAATGGCAGAATTCCGGCGTGCAATCGTGCCAGCCATGTTCGTGCCAATAGCGATTATGCTCGTGATCCCAAATAAACCTCGCGCGGCACGACGACGCAGGACGATGCCAGAGCGATCAGTCCCAGCATCAAACTCCATTTCGCAATACGCAGCTTGTTTCTCATCTCACTCTCCCGATTACGGCGAGTTGAGCCTAACGCAGATCATCTGCCGCGAGACTTCCTGCGCGCGGGAATTTGCGGGTGCAGGATTCTTACACGAGGGCGAACAGGGCGAGCTTTGTGCCTTCGCTGCAACAGGACTGATATGATTCCTTGCGTCGCGCTGCGCCATAAACAGAATTGAATTCAAAGTGAATTTCCAATCCAGGAGCGGCAATGTCAAACATCATTACACGCCGAAGTTTTGTTGCTGGAATTTCAGCCTTGGGGCCTGCGCTCGCGCTGGCCCAGTCGGCCAAACCAATCCTGGGAGCTGCGCCCAGCGTAGTCAGTCAGCCGCCGCGTCAATGGGGCGATAACGCGCCGCCCGATTACTATCCGGATCCGGACGTGCTGATTATCGACCGTAGCTTCAGCGACTACGTATACCAATGGGCCGCCATCCGCCGTTTGGGGACCGGCTATCAATGGGCAGAAGGTCCGGCCTGGTCCAGTGAAGGCCAGTACGTCGTGTTCAGCGATGTGGCCGGCAACACCCAGTATCGCTATGTGTGGGATGACGGCAGAATCACCCCGTTGCGCAGGCCTTCCTTTAACAGCAACGGCAATACCTTCGACTTCCAGGGCCGCCAGCTCTCCTGCCAGCATTTTTTCCGCCGTGTGGTGCGCTGGGAGCTGGACGGGTCGATGACCGTGATCGCCGATTCCTTCGAGGGTAAGCCGCTGAACTCGCCCAATGACATCGTGCCTCATCCGGACGGCAGCATTTGGTTCACCGACCCACCCTATGGCGACGCACTGGCTGAAGGACATCCGGATGAAGCCGGCGGGATGGCCAACCCCAATGGCCTCTACAATCCCGCATTGGGCAATTCAGGCGCGGGCATCATCGGCGGCCTGAAACGTGCGTTGCCGGCCAACACTTATCGCTGGGACCCGAGCGGGCGGCTCGAGGTGATCATATCTGCCGAGCAGGATCCGCACCCGAATGGCCTGTGCTTTTCCCCCGACTATAAAACCCTCTACGTCATGAACTCGACTATCTATGCGTTCGACGCGCAGGGATCAAAGCTGAGCAACATGCGGCTCTTCACCAACTGCGTGGTCGATGGCATCACCTGCGCACCTGATGGCTTTCGCGCCGACAAGGCCGGCAATATCTGGGTCGGCTCCAACGCGCCACCGGGCTATGCAGGCGTCACGGTCTGGAATCCGGCCGGCAAGCTGATCGGGCGCATTCGTCTGCCTGAGGTGTGCGCCAATGTTTGCTTCGCGGGACCAAAGCGCGATTATCTCTTCATGTGCGCGAGTCAGTCCGTGTACATGGTGCGCGTGGGCATTCAGGGTGCTGCGCCCGGGTGAGCCCCGCACACCCAGCGCAATCCAGCTCATTGGGCAGATATCGCCCCGCTGCGATGTCCCTTTAGCGGCTGCTCGGAAAGCTGAAAACCGCGCCTTCGCGCACGCTGGCTGAAGGCCAGCGCTGCGTGATGGTTTTGCGTCGCGTGTAGAAACGCACCGCATCGGGTCCGTAGGCAGCCAGGTCCCCGAAGAACGAGCGCTTCCAGCCGCCGAAGCTGTGATAGGCGACGGGCACAGGCAATGGCACGTTCACGCCGACCATGCCTGCTTTGATCTGGTCGCAGAAGTAGCGCGCAGCCTCCCCGTCGCGCGTGAAGATGCAGGTACCGTTGCCATATTCGTGTGCATCGATGAGCGCCATCGCCGCCTGCAGACTCGGCACGCGTACGACGGCCAGTACCGGACCGAAGATCTCATCCTGATAAATCTTCATCCCTGGCGTCACCTCATCGAACAGGCAGGCGCCGAGGAAAAAGCCGGCGGCATGACCGGCAACATTCAGGCCGCGGCCGTCAACCACGAGGCGGGCCCCTTCCTGCAGGCCGAGATCGACATAAGCCTTGACCTTGTTGTAGTGCTCGCGCGTGACCAGCGGGCCCATGTCACAGGTGCTATCCGTGCCCGGGCCGATTTTCAATCTCGCCAGCTCGCTCTTCAGGCGCGCAACGATCGCATCGGCGGTCTGGCTGCCTACGGCGACCACCACGGAAATAGCCATGCAGCGCTCGCCGCAGGATCCGTAGGCGGCACCCATCAGGGCGCTGACCGCATTATCCAGATCGGCATCCGGCATCACCACCGCGTGGTTCTTGGCGCCGCCCAGCGCCTGCACGCGCTTGCCGTGGGCGCATCCGGTCGCGTAGATATATTCGGCCACCGCAGTTGAACCGACAAAGCTTAACGCCTGCACGCGCGCATCCCTCAGCAGGGCGTCGACCGCTTCCTTATCGCCCTGCACGACATTGAGCACGCCGGCGGGCAATCCGGCTTCGTGAGCCAGCTGCGCAACATAGAGCGCGCAGCTTGGATCGCGCTCCGAGGGCTTGAGCACGAAAGTGTTGCCGCAGACCACGGCCAGCGGCCACATCCACAGCGGTACCATGCATGGAAAGTTGAACGGCGTGATTCCCGCTACCACGCCCAGCGGCTGCAATTCACTCCACGAATCGATAGCCGGGCCGACATTGTGCGAGTGCTCGCCCTTGAGCAGCTCCGGGGCTCCGCAGGCGTATTCGACATTTTCGATCCCACGCTGCAGCTCGCCCATCGCATCGCTCAGGACCTTGCCATGCTCTTCGGTTATCAACGCGCAGATCGCCGCCGCATGGGCCTCGAGCAGCTGCTTGAATCGGAACATCACGCGTGCGCGCTTGAGGGGCGGGGTATTGCGCCATTCGGCAAATGCGGCCTCGGCCGCGTCGATCGCAGCACTCACCGTGGCGAGCGAGGCCAGAGCGACCTGTTTGCTCACCGTGCCCGTGGCCGGGTTGTAAACCGGCGCTGTGCGCGCGGCGTCGAGCCGGATTTCCCCGCCAATCCAGTGGCCGACTGTGCTTACATGCGCGGGCCGCGGATTCAACGGAGTGACGGTACTCATGTGCAGCCATGCTACGCCGTCAGGGGAAGGCCCGCCAACAACTGCAGCGGCATGCGGGCTCGAGGGCGGCTGGTTCATAACGTTGTCATTTTGCTGGCACTAACTAATCATTGCGGACTGCAGCAGGAGTGAGCTTGCATGAACGAGACCGTGCGCATCGCCTACCTCAAATATGCTCTGCCTGGTGCCGAGCTGGATGGGTTTGACGGGCTGGCGCAGCTCGCGCTGGATATGCGCTCGTCCTGGAACCACGTGGCCGACCCGATCTGGCGCCAGCTCGACCCGACGCTCTGGGATCTGACCCAAAATCCCTGGGCGCTCTTGCAGACGCTGTCACGCGAGAAGCTCGAGCGCCGGCTGCTCGAGCCCGCATTTCGCCGGAGCGTTGATGATCTGCTGCGTGCCCGGCGGGAGGCGGCCGCTGCACCGGCCTGGTTCCAGAAGACCCACGCAGGCTCGGCGTTAAGCGGCGTCGCCTACTTCTGCATGGAATTCATGCTCGGCGAGGCGCTGCCCATTTATTCCGGGGGGCTGGGCAATGTGGCCGGAGATCAGCTCAAGGCTGCCAGCGATCTGGGCGTTCCAGTCATCGGCATCGGGCTGCTGTATCAGCAAGGCTATTTTCGGCAGATGATCGACCGGGAGGGCGCGCAGGAGGCGCTGTTTCCCTACAACGATCCGGGACAGCTGCCCATTACGCCGCTGCGCCAGCCTAGCGGCGAGTGGTTGCGCCTGGAGATCGCTCTGCCGGGCTACTCGGTCTGGCTGCGCGCCTGGGAGGTGCAGGTCGGCCGGCTCAAGCTCTACTTACTCGATAGCAACGACGTGGCGAATTACCCCGCGCACCGCGGCATTACGAGCTCACTCTACGGCGGTGATGCGGAGCTGCGTCTCAAGCAGGAGCTGCTGCTGGGCATTGGCGGCTGGCGCCTGCTCGGCGCATTGGGCATCGAGCCGGAAGTGTGTCATCTGAATGAGGGACATGCGGCCTTTGCGGTGCTCGAGCGCGCCCGCGGCCTGATGCAGCGGGACGCGCAATCCTTTGAAGCAGCCCTGAGCATCACACGTGCGGGCAACCTCTTCACGACTCATACCGCGGTGTCCGCAGGGTTCGATCGCTTTGACCCGGCGCTCATTGCCCAGTACCTGGGAGCCTATGCCGAGAATCAGCTCGGCATCACGCTGCATGATCTGCTCGCGCTGGGCCGGGCCGACCCGAATGATCAGT
Organism: Steroidobacteraceae bacterium; assembly: GCA_049515055.1. Lineage (GTDB taxonomy): Bacteria > Pseudomonadota > Gammaproteobacteria > Steroidobacterales > Steroidobacteraceae > FEN-1191. The sequence continues at coordinate 11,732 of JBEKUL010000047.1, forward strand.
CCGAGCCATTCAACATGGCCTATCTGGCGGTTCGTGGCAGTGGCGCCGTCAATGGCGTGAGCCGATTGCACGCAGCGGTGAGTCGACACCTGTTTCGGCCGCTGTTCCCGCACTGGCCCGAGGCTGAGGTACCCATCGGATCGGTGACCAACGGCGTGCACGTGCCGAGCTGGGACTCGCCGCTGGCCGATGAGCTGTGGACGCAGGCGTGCGGCAAGAACCGCTGGCTGGGCAAGGCCGAGAGCGCCGAGGCGCAGCTTCGCCGCCTCGGTGATGCGAGGCTCTGGCAGTTCCGATCGGCGGCGCGTGCCGCGTTGATCAAGCACGCCCGCGATCGTCTGGCAGGACAGCTTGCGGCCTCGGGCGCGAGCGCGCAGGCCGTCGAAGACAGCAGACACCTGTTCGACCCCGACGCGCTGACACTGGGCTTCGCGCGGCGTTTCGCGACTTACAAGCGACCGAACCTGTTGTTGTACGACCCGCCGCGGCTGCTGCGACTGTTGACCGATCCGAAGCGTCCCGTGCAGATCATCATCGCGGGCAAGGCACATCCGGCGGATCTGGCAGGGCAGGCTCTGATTCAGCAGTGGGTGCAGTTCGTGCGACGGCCCGAGGCGCGTGCGCACGCCATCTTTCTGAGTGACTACGACGTGCTCGTGAGTGAACTGCTGGTGCAGGGCGTGGATGTCTGGATCAACACGCCACGGCGTCCGTGGGAAGCCTCGGGTACCAGCGGCATGAAGGTGCTGGTCAACGGTGGCATCAATCTGTCCGAGCTCGATGGCTGGTGGGCAGAGGCCTATGAAAGCGAGCTCGGGTGGGCGCTCGGGGACGGCCAGCTCCACGGTGATTCGCCGCAATGGGATCAACACGAGGCGCAGGGGCTCTACGATCTGCTCGAGCAGCAGGTCGTGCCGGAGTTCTACACGCGTGACGATCAGGGGATTCCTGTCGCCTGGGTCCAGCGCATGCGCGCGAGCATGGGTCGGCTGACGCCGCAGTTTTCGGCCAACCGCGCGGTATGCGAGTACACCGAGGAACACTACCTGCCAGCGGCGCAAAGCTATCGCGAGCGCGCAGCGAACACGGGGGGAAAAGGCCTCGCTGCGCTGCGTAACCGGCACGCTCTGGCGCAGAAGTGGGCCGGCGCACGCTTCGGGGAGCTTTCAGTCAAGACGCAGGATGCGCAACACCTGTTTGAGGTAGCCGTGTTCCTGGGCGAGCTCGACCCCAATCTGATCAGCGTTGAGCTGTACGCCGATGCACTCGAGGGCGCGCCAGCGGTGCGCCAGCCGATGCGGGAGGTGCGCCTCGTGCAAGGCTCGTCGGGCGCCGAGGCGCAACATGTGTATGGCGCAGCCGTATCGGCGAGCCGTGCGGCGTCGGATTTCACGCCGCGACTGATTCCCCGTATCGAGGGCGCAGCCGTGCCTCTCGAGGAGAGTCACATTCTCTGGCAGCGCTGAGCGGTCATGCCCGATCCTTCGCGACGCATCCTGACGATCAACGCGGGTTCCTCGAGCATCAAGTTCGGGCTCTTTGAGACCGATGGGGCGCTGCGACGCATTGTCTCGGGCGCAATCGAGCGCATCGGCTTGCCGGGCTCGACGCTTACGCTCAAGAGCATCGAGCCGGCCCAGAGCCTTTCGCGCCCCGTGAAGGCGATGGATCAAGAGGCTGCAGTGCGCGAACTGATGAGCTGGATCGAGACCCGCGCCGATCCTGTAGCGCTCAGCGCCGTGGCACACCGGATCGTGCAAGGTGGTCCGAATTACGACCAGCATCAGCGCATCACGGCCCCCATGCTCGCAGAATTGCGCAAGCTCAGCCTGTTCGACCCCGAGCACATGCCGCAGGAGATACGACTCGCCGAGCTCTTTCATGAGCGCTTTCCTGAACTGCCGCAAGTTGCCTGCTTCGATACCGCGTTCCATCGTGATCTGCCGCGGGTCGCGCGCATATTGCCGATCCCGCGCCGCTATGAGGCGCGAGGCGTGCGCCGCTACGGCTTCCATGGGCTCTCGTATGCGTTCCTGATCCAACGGCTGGCCGAATTGGCTGGAGCCGGCGCGGCTCAGGGCCGCGTGATCCTCGCGCATCTGGGCAACGGCGCAAGTCTGGCCGCATTGCGCGCGGGCCGATCCCTTGACACCAGCATGGCCTTTACCCCAACGGCCGGCGTGCCGATGAGCACGCGCTCGGGCGATCTGGATCCCGGGCTGGTCTGGTACCTGGCCAGCAGCGAGCAGCTCGATGCCAGGGGTTTCCAGCACATGGTCAACAGCGAATCCGGCCTGCTCGGAGTCTCGGAGACCAGCTCGGACATGCGCGACCTGCTGGCTCGCGAGGCGCAGGATGTACGGGCGGCAGAAGCGGTGGCGCTGTTCTGCTACCAGGTCAAGAAGTGGGTGGGCGCGTTCGCGGCGGCGCTGGGCGGACTCGATACCCTGGTGTTTGCCGGCGGCATCGGCGAGCAGGCCCCGGCGGTGCGCGAGCGCATTTGCGAGGGCCTGGGATTTTTGGGTCTGACCATTGATGCTGCGCAAAACAGGGCCAATGCCGGCTTGATCTCGACGGCCGCGAGCCGCGTTGCCGTGCGCGTGATTGCGACCGATGAGGAGCAGATAATGGCGAAGCTGGCATGCGAGCTGCTGTGGCCGGGGCTTTCAGGGGAGGTCGAAGCGTGAAGCGGTACCGATGGATCGAAACACAACTGATTCACGCCGGCAATCCGCAGCCGCGCATCGAGGGCGCGGTGGTCATGCCGATCTTCCAGTCGGCGAATTTCGAATACGACGGCGAGAGCAGCTACCACGACCTCAAGTACATCCGGCTCAACAATACGCCGAATCATCTCGCGCTCCATCGCCTGCTCGCAGCCGTGGAGAACGCGAGCGCGGCGCTGGTGACGGCCAGCGGCATGGCCGCTATCTCCACCACCTTGCTCACCGCGCTGGCCGACGGCGGTCATCTGCTGGCACAGGATTGTCTGTACGGCGGCACGCACGATCTGTTGACCCGCGAGCTGCCGCGACTGGGCATGGCCTGCACCTTCATCAGCGGCGATGAGCCGCGGTCGTGGGCCGCGGCATTGCGGCCCGACACGCGTGCGATCTACGTCGAGGCGATGACCAATCCGCTGCTCGAGGTCGCGGATCTGCGCGCCGTGGTTCGCTTTGCCCGCGAGCACAATCTGCTCGCATCGAGGCGGGTTTCGATCTGGTCGTGCACAGCGCGACCAAGTACCTCAACGGTCACTCTGACATTGTCGGTGGCGCAATCATTGGAGCGCCCGAGCTCATCGAACCCATCACGCACCGGCTCAATCATATGGGCGGCAGCATGGATCCGCACGCGGCTTTCCTGCTACAGCGCGGCATGAAAACCCTGGCGTTGCGGGTGCGCCAGCAGAATCAGAGCGCATTGCAGATCGCCCGCTTCCTGGAAGCTCAGCCGGCTGTCGCGAGGGTCAACTACCCGGGGCTGGAAAGCCATCCGCAGCACCAGCGTGCGCGCGAGCTGTTTACCGGGTTCGGCGGCATGCTGAGCTTCGAGCTTCAGGGAGCCTCCTCGCAGGCAGGGCAATTCATGCAGCGGACCACCATTCCGATCCTCGCGCCGAGTCTGGGCGGCGTCGAGACGCTGCTGACTGTGCCGGCGCGCACGTCGCACGCCGGCCTTGCGCCCGAAGAGCGCCATCGTCTGGGCATCAGCGATGGTCTGGTGCGTATGTCAGTCGGCATCGAGGCGACCGATGAACTGCTGGAGGATCTGGCGCAGGCCCTTGACGGGATCTCGCTTGGCCGTGCGCAGCAAACGGGGTAGGCTTGCGGGCTTCGCGCGCGAGGTGCGGCATGGCACATCGGATCGATCTGGGACGGCGCGGCCTGCTCGGTAGGCTCGGGCTCGTCCTGTCGCTGCCGGCGCTGGCGCTCAGCGAATCACGCCCGGCGCGCAGCGCGCAGCTCGAGCAATTGAGTGAGAGCGATCCGGCCGCGCAGGCTCTGCAATATGTGAGCGACGTTAGCCGCGCTAAAGGCGCGGACGCGGGGGCGACCTGCGCGAATTGCTCGCTCTACGGCGCTGCGGGCGATGCGACGCAGGGGACCTGTCAGCTCTTCGCCGGCAAGCTGGTCAAGGCTGCCGGCTGGTGCCGAGCCTGGAGCGGACTGTAATCGTTGATGTGATAATCTGCGCCACCCGCGCCGGGCAGGCGCATGGAAGCGGCACCGTTGTTGGGGCTGCGCTACCGGAGATTCAATTATGAGCTTTAGCTTGCCGCCGCTGCCGTTTGCCCACAATGCCCTGGCCGCGCTCGGAATGAGCCAGGAGACTATGGAGTTGCATCACGATAAGCACCACCAGGCCTATGTGACCGCGCTCAATGGCCTGGTGGAAAAGAATGATGCGCTCAAGGGTAAGTCACTGGAGGAGCTGATCCGGCTGTCCTACGGGCGCGAAGACCTGCAACCGGTATTCAATAATGCGGGTCAGCACTGGAATCATAGCGTGTTCTGGGAATCGCTCTCGCCCAAGGGCGGCGGCATACCCGGTGCGCTCGAGAAGAAGCTCGCCGAGGACTTCGGCAGTGTCGACAAGTTCAAGGAGTCCTTCAAAGCCGCGGCGCTGGGTCAATTTGGCTCAGGCTGGGCCTGGCTCGTGCTCGCGCGCGAGGGCAAGCTCAAGATCACCAAGACATCCAATGCGGGCACGCCGCTGGCCACCGGTGAGGGCAAGGTGCTGCTCGTGCTCGACGTCTGGGAGCACGCTTACTACGTCGATTTTCGCAATCGCCGGCCGGACTTCACCGACAACTTCCTGAGCAAGCTGGCGAACTTCGAGCACGCCGCGGCGAAATTGCAGAAGGCCTAGCGCGGCTGTCCTCGGCCCTCACGCGGCCGATACGTTGATGAGCGGGACCTCACCGAGCACCACCCGCACCGTGTGAGTTGCGCCATCGTCGATCAGCGCGATGCGCGTGGGATCGCGCGGCAAGGGCTCGCCATCGAGTTCGGCGTGCGCTACACCCGAGCACACGCCGCGCGGATTCTCGATCCGGATGTCGTAGCGGGCCGAGTGATACTGGAACACGATCTCGAACCCGGCCCATGAGGCCGGGATGCAGGGAGCGAGCAGCAGGCTTGCTCCCTGAACGCGAAATCCGAGGATCGACTCCAGCCCGGCGCGGTACATCCAGCCGGCTGAGCCGGTATACCAGGTCCATCCGCCGCGTCCCACATGCGGTGCCACCGAATAAATATCGGCCGCCACGACGTAGGGCTCGACTTTATATCGCAGCACATCCGTGCGGCTGCTCGAGCGCGTGATCGGATTGAGCATCGTGTACAGTTCAAAGGCCTGCGCGCCCTGGCCGAGCATCGTATGGGCAATCACGCACCAGGTCGCAGCATGCGTGTACTGTCCACCGTTTTCGCGAATGCCCGGCGGATAGCCCTTGATATAGCCCGGATCGAGCGGGGAATGGTCGAAGGGTGGGGTGAGCAGCAGTGCCAGACCGGCATTGCGCTGTACGAGATACGACTCCATCGCAGTCATGGACTGCATCGCGCGCGCGGGCGCGGCCGCCCCCGAAATCACGCTCCAGGACTGTGCGATCGAGTCGATCCGGCATTCCGCACCCTGGGCGGTTCCCAGCGGCGTGCCGTCGTCAAAATAGCCGCGACGGTACCAGTTCCCGTCCCAGCCCTCGCGCTCGAGCGACTCGCGCAGCGCCGCTGCGTGCGCCAGCCATAGCGTCTCGCGCGCCGGTTCTGCGCGCGCGCGTGCCAGCGGTGCGAATCGCAGCAGCGTGGCGTACAGGAACCATCCGAGCCAGACGCTCTCGCCCTTGCCCTCCGCGCCCACGCGGTTCATGCCATCGTTCCAGTCGCCGGTGCCGATCAGGGGCAGCCCGTGCACGCCGTTTTGCAGGCTCTGGTCCAGGGCGCGCGCGCAATGCTCATACAGCGAGGCATGCTGATCCGAAATCAGCGGTTGAAAGTACGCGTCGTGCTCGCCGGGTCGCAACAGCGGGCCCTCGAGAAACGGCAGCTGTGCATCCAGAATCGCGTTATCCGCAGTGCTCTCCAGATATTGCGCGCAGACATAAGCGAGCCAGACGCGATCGTCGCTGATGCGTGTGCGCACGCCCGCTCCGCAGCCGGGTCCTGTCATCGAGGGCAGCCACCAATGCTGCACGTCCCCCTCGACGAACTGACAGGCAGCCGCCCGCAGCAACTGCGCGCGCGCCAATTGCGGTCGCGAGACCAGCAAGGCCATGCAATCCTGCAGCTGGTCGCGAAAGCCGTAGGCGCCGCTGGATTGATAGAATGCCGATCGCGCCCACATGCGGCAGACCAGAGTTTGATAGAGCATCCAGCGGTTCAGGATGATGTCGAGCGAGCGGCTTGGGGTCTTGACCTGGACCATGCCGAGCGTATGGTCCCACCAGCTCTCGACCTCGTGCAGTACGGCGCCGAGATCTGCGGCGCGGTAGCGGTCTATCAGGGCTTGCGCCTCAACCGTGCTGGCCGCCTCGCCGAGAAAAAATACGATCTCTACGCCCTCGTTGGGCTCGAGCTCGACCACGGTCTGCAGCGCTGCACAGGGATCCAGGCCCGCGCCCGTGCGTCGGGACCATGCCGCGCGTCGTTGCAGCGCCGCCGGTTGCGCGAGCGTACCGTGACGGCCCAGGAATTCGCGCCGATCGGCGGTCCACTGCGTCTGCCGTCCAGCAAGGTCGGCGAACGCCACGCGCTCAGCGTATTTGGCTCGCCACGGGTTCGTAACAAACAGGGCCCCGGTTAACGGATCCACGGCGCTCACCAGAAACGGCGCCGAGGCGGCGCGCTCGCTGCCGAGCACCCATTCCACGTATGCCGTCACGGACAGCGTGCGCGTGCGTTCCGACTCGTTGTGAAGCTGCAGGCGCGAGATCTTGATGGGGTCCTGCATCGGTACGTACATGAGCAGATCGAGCGCAATGCCGTGCGCGGTATGCTCGAAGCGGCTATAGCCCTGGCCATGCCGCGCGGTGTAGCAGGTGTCGTGATGCCGAATGGGCGAGGCGGTTGGGCCCCAGAGCTCACCGCTCTTCTCGTCGCGCACGTACAGAATCTCGCCCGGGCGATCGCTGACCGGATCATTCGACCAGGCGGTGAGCTGATTTTCATGACTACTGAGCGACCAGGTGTAGCCACTGCCTTCTGCCGCCACCTGGAAGCCGAAATACGGATTGGCGATCACATTGAGCCAGGGCGCTGGCGTGGACTGCCCGGTACCCAGCAGCGTGACGTATTCACGCCCGTCCTGCGCGAAGCCTCCGAGGCCGTTGAAGTATTCGAGCCCCTGTGAGTTGCAGCTGGCTACCGCGGTTCCCAGCCGCGCTGGGGCGAAGGGCGCTCGTGCGGCGGGGCCTGCCGGCGCGTGCGCTCGATCGAGTTGATCGGCGAGACTCCCGCGCTGTCCTACCAGCACGACGCGTGCGACCGATGACAGCAGCGCACGCGTCTGCACCGAGATCCGATCCGAACACAGCAGGAACACTGCGCCGCGAGCGCCACTGGCGCCGAGCGGAGCGCGCGCCTGGCTCATGCGCAGCTGCATCTCCAGGGCGCTCTGCAGATCGTTGATGTAGGAGGCGGGGCGTTCATTCAATATCACCAGATCAACCGCGAGCTGCTTCATGCGCCAGTATTCGTGCGCCCGCAGCAGCTCGCGCGCGATCGCGATGTCCTCAATGGCTTCGATCTGCAGCAGTACAATCGGGATGTCGCCGGAAATGCCGTGTGCCCACAGTCCCGAGGGCGCGCCCGCGCCGCTGCGTATCGTGGCGGATGAGGGGCGCATGGATGCATCGGCATACAGCACGTGGCTGGCGAGGCGTTGAAACAGGCCCGATTCGGCGGCGTCGCTGTCCAGATGGCGCAGCTGGATCTGCGCCTGGGTCCAGGCCAGCGTGCCCGCGCGCACGAAGGCGTTGGCATCGCGTTGCTTGTCGACGAGCTGCAGCGCGGCTTCACGCGAGGAGGCCACCGCGGTCCAAAAGGCGATGCGCACGGTCGCGCCAGGGGCAACCTGTACGCGATAGCGCAGAGCGAACACGGGGTCCAGGACCGTGCCCACGGTACCGGTCAGTCGCCTCCCGTCCATCACCGCAATGGGTGATCGCGCGTCGCGTCCGCGGCCCAGGAAACGCGCTCGGTCGGTCTCGACTTCCGCAGCGCCGCTGTTCGCGCCCTCGAGCAGCGCATGATGTGCCGCCCAGATCTGCGGCTCATCCGGCGTGCGCCGCCGGCGCGTTGCCAGGATCGCGCCAACGTTGGCCACGTACTCGGTCTGCACAAACAGCTTCGAGAACGCCGGATGGGCAGTATCGGCGGCCGGAGGCGCGAGCACCAGTTCGCAATAAGAGGTCACTTCGATGTCGCAGGCACGATGAGCGTTATTGGTAATACTCAACCGGCGCACCTCGGCGTCGTCCTCTGGCGAGACGATCACTTCCAGCGTCGTCGTGATCGCGGCATCGGTGCGCATGATCGAGGCGCGATCCTCGCTGAAGATCACCTCGTAGCGGTCGGGCTCGACACCGCTGGGCTGGTAGCCTGCCGACCATACCGCGCCGGTCTGCACGTTGCGCAGATACAGATAGCTGCCGGTGTCGTCGCGTGTCGGGTCTTCACGCCAGCGCGTCACGCCGATGTCGCGCCAGCGGCTGTAGCCGGAGCCGACGCTCGTGAGCATGACCGAATAGCGGCCGTTGGATAGCAGATGCGCCTGCGGCCGCAGTTCGTGCGGCGTGAACAGACGTCGCACCTCGGGCAATACTTCCACGCTGCCGCGCGCCGCCATGCCGACTTCCTCCGCGCGCGGGTGCGCGACCGGTACATCGCGCGGCGTGCGCTCCTGCAGCAGCAGTTCCGAGGCTCGGATACTCGGCTCGGAATGAAAGCGCTCGCGCATGCGCCCGTCGAGCAGCACGTTGGCGATGGCGACGATCGTCATACCCTGATGGTGCGCCATGAATGCGCGCACCACGGCGAAGCGCGCGCCTTCGGGAAGGCGGCTGCGGGTGTAGTCCAGAGCCTCGTGCAGGCCATAACGGCCGCTCGCGCCGAGCGAGGCCAGGCGCGCGAAGTTCAGCGCGGCGCGCTGCGGATCGACCATCGAGGCCAGTGCGGTCGCATACGGTGCGATCACCGTATCCTCGCTCAAGCCACGCTTGAGCCCGAGGCCCGGCACGCCGAAATTCGAATACTGATAGGTGAGTTCCAGGTCGCGCGCGTTGAAGGCCGATTCGGAGATACCCCAAGGCACGTCCAGCTCCGCCCCGTAGCTGATCTGGCGCTGCACGATCAGGCGGCTGGTCTGCTCCAGCAGGCTCCCGGCCGGTGCGCGCATGACCAGCGAGGGCATCAGGTATTCAAACATCGAGCCAGACCAGGAGATGAGCGCCGCGCCGTGCCCGATGCTGGTTACCGGGCGCCCGAGCCGAAACCAATGCCGGGCCGGCACGTCGCCTTTGGCGATCGCCACGAAACTCGCCAGACGCGCTTCGGAGGCGAGCAGGTCGTAGCAGCTCGGATCCAGCGTGCCATCGGCGGGCCGGTAGCCGATCGACAGCAGTCCGCGCTCCCGATCGAGCAGGAAGGCAAACTGCATGGACTCGGCCATCGTGCGCGAGATGGATTCAATGCTGGCCAGGCGCCAGTTGAGGTGCTGGCGCTCCTCGAGCGTCTGTCGCACATCACGGCGCCAGTTGGCGATTGAGCCCTGTGTGACTTGCGCCCAGTAGAGCATATCCTCGGCGCTCGCGCCGCCCAGCTCGCTCGTCAGTGCCTGCGCGATATCGACCATGGTCCACGCGTGCGGCGCGATTTGCGCCAGTCGCGCGTCAACGCCGGGCGAAGCGCGCGTGAGATCCGTGAGCTCGATCGCAAGCTCTTTGAGCACCTGGAGCAGCTGAGCGCAGCTGCTGCTCTGCGCTCGCTGTTCCGCGATCAGCGCCTCCAGGGCTGCGCTGGTGAGATACAGCGCATCGAGCACGCCAGCCAGCGGATGCGCCGGCGCGGCGCTCGCGTCGATCCATTCCCGGACCGAGTTGGCCAGTGCGATCAGGTGCGCGGCCAGATTTCCACTGTCGACCGTGGAGACGTAGCGCGGGTCCAGCGGCCGCAGGTCCTGGGTGTCGTACCAGTTATAGAAATGCCCGCGGAAGCGCTCGAGTCGCTCCAGGGTTGCGAACGTCGCCTCGAGGCGCTCGACAGTCTCGATCGTGCCCGCCCAGCCGAAATCGCGCGCGCTGACCGCCGAGAGCAGGTAGATGCCGATGTTGGTAGGTGAGGTGCGGTGCGCGATGACAGCTTTAGGGTCTTCCTGAAAGTTATCCGGCGGCAGCATGTGGTCCGCCGCGGTGACGAAGGTTTCGAAGTAGCGCCAGGTTCGGCGCGCCACCAGTCGCAGTGCCGTGGCCTCGGCGCTCGTGAGCGCCAGCCGCCCGGCGACCGGCGGCGAGGCGCTGATCCAGGCGGCGATGGCGGGCGAAGCCAGCCAGAGCAGCACGAACGGCGCGGCCACCCATGCGGCCAGCGGGTGCAGCCGCCCGACCATTATGGCTGCGGCGCCCGCGAACGCGACGCCGCCCCACATGTGGCCATAGGCGCTGGCCGGGCTCAGACGCGGGGCGAGGTTCGCCTGCGCAGCCGTGACCCATTGCAGCAGGTCGCGCCGACTCACGCACAAGCGAAACAAAGTTCGCCCGATCGCATCGAGCATCAGCCATGCTTGATGCGCCAGGAATGCAATCAGCAGCACGGTCTGAGAGGCGGCCAGCCAGACATCATTGCGCAATGCCCACAGATGACTGCGCAGATCGATGCCGGCGCGCCGCGGCAGGATCGCCGTGCCCACCATGATCAGGGCCGGCAAGGCGATGATGGCGACAATGAAACAGGTCCAGATCAGGGGCGTGCCGTCCGGCAGTAACCAGCCTGCCAGCAATGCGGCCAGTGCGGCTGGTGCCGATGAGGTGCGGCGCAGGTTATCCAGCATCTTCCACCAGCTGATCAGCGGCAGCCGGCCAGCGCCTCGGCCCAATATCCAGGGCAGCAGCTGCCAGTCGCCGCGCGCCCAGCGGTGCTGGCGCGCGGCAGCGACGTCGTAGCGTGACGGAAACTCCTCCACGACCTCGATGTCCGATGCCAGTCCGGCGCGCGCGAAGATGCCTTCGAACAGGTCGTGACTGAGCAGCGTCTCCTCGGGCACGCGGCCGGCCAGCGCCGCTTCAAAGGCATCGATCTCATAAATGCCCTTGCCGGCATACGAGCCTTCGCCAAACACGTCCTGGTAGACGTCGGACACCGCGGCCGCGTACGGATCGATACCGCTGGTGCTCGAGAACACGCGCTGAAACACGGAGCCCTCACGGCCAATGGGCAGGGATGGGGAGACGCGTGGCTGCAGCACGGCGTAGCCCTCGATCACATGCCGGCTCGCGTTGTCGAATTGCGGTTGATTGAGCGGATGCGCCATCTTGCCGATGAGCCGGCGCGTGGTATCGCGCGGCAGACGGGTATCCGCATCCAGCGTGATCACATAGCGCACATCGGGCGGTACCCACACGGGTCGGCCCCCGACATCGATGAAATTCGTATCGCTCGCGCCGCGCAGCAGCCGGTTCAACTCATGCAGCTTGCCGCGCTTGCGCTCCCATCCCATCCACTGGCGTTGCCCCGCACTCCAGATGCGGCGCCGGTGCAACAGCAGAAAGCGCTCACCGGCCGTGGCCGGACCGTGGCGGCGATTGAGCCGCGCAATACCTGTGAGCGCCGCGTCGAGGAGCATTTGGTCGTCCGCGACGCTCTCGGCCGGCGCATCGGTCCAATCCGAGAGCAACGCAAAGTAGAGCTCACCGGCCGTGGAGGCAAGAAAATGAATCTCGAGGCGCTCGATCTGCTGCTCTACGGCTGCGCGCGTCGTGAGCAGCGCGGGCACCACCAGCAGCGTGCGCAGCGGCGCGGGCACGCCCTCGCGCAGCGCGAGCGCAGGCAGCCTGCGCGCGCTGAAGCCGCGCATGACGGCGCGATTGACCAGTGCGACGGCCGCGTCGAGCGCGGGGATCGCGCCCACGAGCGCAAGAACTGCCAGACTCTCGTGCGTCAGTCCGCGCGCATACAGTAGTAGCAGCGGCAACGACAGCGCAATCCCCGCGAGCAGCACAATCGCGCTGATGTAATAGAGCGCTCCGTTTGAATATCGCAGCCGATTGCAGCGGCTGTAAAACGAGGCCCGGTATCCGATACCGCCCTCGAAGCGCTGACGGCCGTCGCTGATCAGGTAATACCCAGGGTCCTGCGCCCGAGGGCTAAGGCCCGCAAGCCGCGCTTGCGCGGCGGCCCCCAGCGCCGCCTGTGCGACCTGCAGCTCTGTCAGAGCCGAGCCGCGCGCCAGGCACTCGATGGCGCTGCGATAGAGGTTGCGCGTCGGAAAATCCATATCGGCGAAGTCGCTACCCGAGCGCAGCAGTGCATCGACGAGGCTGACGCTTTCGAAAAAGTCCGGCCAATCGATGTCCGAGAGCAATCGCATACTCGTGATGATGTTGCGCACGGTGACATTGGAGGCGGCCTGCCGTTGATGCTCATCGCGTATGAGCTGCTCGGAGTTTGTTCCCTGCGCCTTCAGCCGCTGCTCGAGCCATTGCAACGCCGGGGTCACACGCGGGTCCTGGTCGCGCAGCCGCTGCAGTAATTGCACGACGAAAGTCGGCTGCAGGATGGCGCCGTCCCCCTCGCGAAGGCTCAGAGCATCCGAATCGATCGCGCGGCCGTTGACGCCGAGCAGCCGATTCGCCACCTCGTCGGCGTCCTGGCGCTCGCTGCGGCGAGCCACGATGAGCGCGGTCGCGCGTTGCAGGTTCTCCACCAGCACGATGCGCAGCGTGATCGCCGCTGCCCACAACTCACCGATCGTCAGCGGCTGCACGCGCTGGTAGGCGCTGATGAAGCGACGCAGCCACTCCGGATCGAAGCGGCTGTCGGTGTGGACCACGAAATCCCAGGCGATCGCGAACACGCGCGGATATCCTGCGTGCTGGCCGCTGGCGAGTTTCGGCAGCAACCGATAGAAGCTCGGCGGCAGGTCCTCGCGGATCTCGCGGATCTGCTCTTCTACAATGTGATAATTGTCGAGCAGCCACTCGGCAGCCGGCGTGACGGGACTGCCTTCGGCCACGGCCGCGGCCATGGACCGATAGGCGGCGAGCAGCAGCGACTCGTTTTTCTTCAGGCGCGCACCGACGCGGCCGCCGTCGCGCCGACGCTGCGTCACGGGCTGCGCGGCCGCGAGGCTCGCGGCATGCTGCTCGAGGCGCTCGATGCTGAAGAGCTCGGCGCGCAGAATCGCGCCATCCTCCGACGACGCTGCGCGGTCGGGCTTGCCTCGCGCGCGCCAATACCGCCGCTTCAATCGCGGCGCTCGACGTGGAGCTCACGGGCTCGCCCCGCGCTGCGCCAGGGTGGCTGTCGGCGCGCAACGCAAGGGCTTTCGAGCAACATCAACACGATACCTCCGGCCTCAGCGGCCGCAGGTCGCGGCAGGGTGAACTATAGGACAAGGGGGCAGGGCGTTCCGTACGCTGGCGCACCAAAGCGGTGTGGCATCGCAAATTAGCTGTGGACATCCGCCGGCGTCCGAGCGAGGCTTTCGCGCACGCTGCGCACCCCACGAGCCTAAGAAGCATGCAAGATCAAGCCGCGAACCCGGGGTTGCTCGGGCAAATCGACGCCTATTGGCGGGCCGCAAATTATCTGTCGGTCGGTCAGATTTATCTCTACGACAATCCCTTGCTGCGCAGGCCGCTGCAGCGCTCGGATATCAAGCGCATGCTGCTGGGTCATTGGGGCACGACCCCAGGGCAGAATTTCATTTACGCGCACCTCAATCGCGCGATCCGCAAGTTCGACCTCAACATGATTTATATCTCCGGCCCGGGACACGGCGGCCCGGCGCTCGTGGGCAACACCTACCTGGAGGGCACGTACAGCGAGATCTATCCGCATGTCAGCCGCGATGAGGCGGGGCTGCGAGTGCTGTTTCGTCAGTTCTCGTTTCCAGGCGGTATCCCCAGTCACGTCTCGCCCGAATGTCCGGGCTCGATCCACGAGGGCGGCGAGCTCGGTTATTCGCTGAGCCATGCATTCGGCGCCGTGCTCGACAACCCTGAGCTCGTGGTCGCCTGCGTGATCGGCGATGGGGAAGCGGAGACCGGACCGCTGGCCACGGCCTGGCACGGCAACAAGTTCCTCGACCCGGTACACGATGGCGCGGTGCTGCCGATCCTGCACCTCAACGGCTACAAGATCGCCAATCCCACGGTGCTCGCACGTATTTCGCACCAGGAGCTCGACGCGCTGCTGCGCGGCTGCGGCTGGACGCCGTTTTTTGTCGAGGGTCACGAACCCGAGCCGATGCACCGCGCGATGGCCTCGACACTCGATACGGTCGTGCAGCAGATCCAGCAAATCCAGGCCGCCGCGCGCGAGCGCGGCAATACTGCGCGGCCGCTGTGGCCGATGATCGTGCTGAACTCTCCGAAGGGCTGGACCGGACCGAAAATGGTCGACGGCAAGCCCAACGAGGGCACGTTCCGTTCTCACCAGGTGCCGCTGTCCATCAGCGACTCCTCGCCGCCGGAACATCTGCAGCAGCTCGAGGACTGGTTGCGCAGCTATCGGCCGCAGGAATTGTTCGACCAGCAGGGACGCCTGCGGCCCGAGCTGGCCGCGCTGGCGCCCACGGGCGTGCGACGCATGGGCGCGAATCCGCACGCCAATGGCGGCTTGCTGTTGCGCGCGCTGAAATTGCCCGACTTTCGTGACTATGCGATCGCCGTGCCCACTGCCGGCACCATGGGCCAGGGCGATACGCGTGTACTTGGGCCGATGCTGCGCGATGTCATGCGGCTCAACGCCTCGGAGCGCAATTTTCGACTGTTTGGACCCGACGAGACGATCTCGAACGGCCTGGAAGCGGTGTTTGAGAGCACGGCCAGGCAATGGCAGGCTGCGACACTGCCCACCGATGAATCACTGGCCCTGAGCGGTCGCGTGATCGAAGTGCTCAGCGAACATCAGTGCGAAGGCTGGCTCGAGGGCTACCTGCTCACGGGGCGGCACGGCCTGTTCAATTGCTACGAGGCTTTCATTCATATCGTCGACTCGATGTTCAATCAGCACGCGAAGTGGCTCAAGGTCAGCTCGCAGCTGCCATGGCGCCGTCCCATCGCCTCGCTGAACTATCTGCTGTCCTCGCATGTCTGGCGCCAGGATCACAACGGCTTCACGCACCAGGATCCGGGCTTCCTCGATGTTGTCTGCAACAAGAAGTCCGCGATCGTGCGCGTCTACCTGCCGCCCGATGCAAATTGCCTGTTATCGGTGATGGATCACTGCCTGCGCAGCCGGCACTACGTCAACGTCGTGGTCGCCGGCAAGCATCCCGCGCACCAGTGGCTCGGCATAGAGGCGGCGACAGCGCACAGCGCCAAGGGCATCGGTGTGTGGCAATGGGCCAGCAACGACGAGGGCGGCGAGACCGACGTGGTCATGGCCTGCGCCGGGGATGTGCCCACGCTCGAGACGCTCGCCGCGGTCTCGATCCTGCGACAATACGTGCCCGCGCTGCGCATACGGGTGATCAACGTCGTCGACCTGATGCGTCTGGAGCCCAGCAGCGAGCATCCGCACGGGCTCAGCGATGCCGACTTCGACCGCCTGTTCACGCTGGACAAGCCGATCATCTTCGCTTTCCACGGCTACCCCTGGCTCATTCACCGCCTGAGCTATCGGCGCCACAATCACCACAATCTGCACGTGCGCGGCTACAAGGAGGAGGGCACGATTACGACCGCCTTTGACATGACGGTGCGCAACGACCTGGATCGCTATCACCTGACCATGGATGTCATCGATCGCGTGCCGCAGAGCGGCGAGCAGGGTCAGGAGCTCAAGCGCCGGCTGCAGCGCAAGCTCATCGAGCATCAGCAATACATCGTGCAATATGGCGAGGACATGCCGGAGATCCGCGGCTGGCAATGGGACCCAGCGCAGTGGTCGACCAGGTCTATCTGATCCGCCACGGGCAGACGAGCTGGTCCGTCAGCGGCCAGCACACCGGGCGCACCGATGTGCCATTGACCGAGCAAGGCGAGCAGCAGGCGCGGCAACTGGGGGTGGTGCTGCACGCGGTGAGCTTCAGTCAGGTGCTGGTCAGTCCAATGCAGCGCGCACGGCGCACCTGTGAGCTTGCGGGCCTGGGCGCGCAGGCGCGCATCGAGCCTCTACTGCACGAATGGGATTACGGCGACTACGAGGGATTGACGCGCGCACAAATTCGAGCCACGCGAGCGCAATGGGATGTGTTTCGCGACGGCTGCCCCGGCGGGGAATCACCCGAGCAGGTCAGCGCGCGCGCGGCTCAGATTCTGCTGCAAGTGCGAGCGATGCCTGGACGAGTCGCGCTGTTCTCGCACGGGCACCTGCTGCGCGCGCTTGGCGTGCGCTGGATCGAGCTGCCCATTCAGGCGGGATCGCACTTTGGCCTGGACGCGGGTTCGCTCAGTGTGCTCGGCTACGAGCATGCCAGCGCGCTCGAGCCTGCGATCGAATTGTGGAACGCGACAGGGCTCAGGGGCGATGCATGAAATTGCGATCAGCCTTTTTGGCGCGCTTTGCGGCCCGCTTCTCTTGCAGAGTCTTGGCCGGCTTCTTCTTGCCTTCCTTCTTCTGTTCCATGCCCTTGCTCATACCGTGGGCACCTGTTCATTGAGGCCGGGTTTGCGACCCCGGCGCTGCAATTTCTCGTCGTTCTTTTTCTTCTTCGCCTGCTCGCGCTGTTTCTTCTGTTGTCGGTAGTTGGGTTTGGCCAAGGAACTCTCCTGAGCGCGGGCAATCGGCGCAATGCCATAATAGCTTACTCCCATATCCGGCGCACCGCTCCAGCCGGGCGGCTGCCACGGGCAAGGCGCATGCGATGAGCCTATGCATCACGCTTGAGGACGTGCGGGCCGCGCGGGCGCGGATCGCCGATCAGCTGCTCAATACACCGTGCCTGCATTCGCGCACGCTCTCGCAGCTGACCGGCGCGCAGATCTATATCAAGTTTGAGAACCTGCAATTCACCGCTTCCTTCAAGGAGCGCGGGGCACTGAACCGGCTGCTGTTGCTGACGCCGGAGCAGCGCCAGCGCGGGGTTTGCACGATGTCGGCCGGCAATCATGGGCTGGCCGTGGCCTACCACGCGCATCGGCTGGGCATTCCGGCGACCATCGTGATGCCAGTGCAGACGCCCTTCGTCAAGGTGCAGCACACGCGCTCACACGGCGCCACGGTGGTATTGCACGGCGACACGTTGCTCGAGGCTGCCGAGCATGCGCAGCAGATAACGGCCGCACAACACCTTACGTTCGTGCACCCGTATGACGACCCGCAGGTCATGGCCGGTCAGGGCAGCATCGCGCTGGAGATGCTCGAGGCCGTGCCTGACCTCGCGCAGCTGGTCGTGCCCATCGGTGGCGGCGGCCTGATCGCCGGTATCAGCGTGGCGGCCAAAGCCCTCGCGCCGGGCATAGAGATCACCGGCGTGGAGAGCAGCAGTTATCCCTCGATGCTCGCGGCTCTGCGCGGCGAGCAGGCCGTATGTCAGGGCAACACGATCGCCGAGGGTATCGCAGTCAAATCAGCCGGCGAGCTCACGCGTGTCGTGGTGCGCGCGCTCGTGCAGGATATCGTGTTGGTCAGCGAGACCGACCTGGAACGCGGCATCGCCCTGCTGCTCAACATCGAGAAGACCGTAGCCGAGGGCGCCGGCGCGGCCGCCCTGGCTGCCGTACTGTCGCAGCCGGAGCGATATCGCGACCGTAAGGTGGGTGTCATTCTATCGGGCGGCAACATCGATCCGCGCCTGCTGGCCTCGGTCATCATGCGCGAGCTGGTGCGCGAGCACCGGATCGTGACGCTGAGCATTCCCATCGCCGACCAGCCCGGTGCGCTCTCGCGCGTCGCGGCCGTCGTGGGCGCGCAGGGCGGCAATATCCTGGATGTCCTGCACCGGCGCCTCTCGAGCATGGTGCCGGCCAAGTCGGCGACGCTCGAGCTCAGTTTCGAGGGTCGCGATGCACAGCACGCCGAAGCGATCCTCGAGGCGGTGCGGGCGGCCGGATTTGATCCGACGCTGCTGCCGCCCTGAGAGCATGACGCAGCCGGAAGTGACCCTCGCCGACATTCGCGCCGCGCAGCAGCGTATCGCCGGCTGCGTGCTGCGTACCCCGGTGCTCGAGAGCCCGCTGCTCGATCAGAGCAGCGGCGCAAGACTGTATTTCAAATGCGAGAGCCTGCAGCCTGTGGGCGCGTTCAAGCTGCGCGGTGCCAGCAACGCCATCGAGGCGCGTACCAGCGAGCAATTGCGTGCCGGTGTCGTCACGCATTCCTCGGGTAATCACGGCGCCGCGGTCGCCTATGCCGCGCGGCGGCGCAATCTGAGCGCGCACGTCGTCATGCCGCGCAACGCCTCGGCCGCGAAACTTGCGGCCGTTCGCAGTTTTGGCGCGCAAGTGCTGTTGTGCGAGCCGACCCTGGCCGCGCGTGAGGCCATGGCAGCACAGGTCGTGAGCGAGACGGGTGCTTTGTTCATCCATCCCTATGACGATCCGTACGTGATCGCCGGGCAGGGCACGGTCGCGCTCGAGCTGCTCGAGCAGGTCCCGCAGCTCGAATGGCTGTTGTGTCCGGTCGGCGGTGGCGGGCTGGCCAGCGGGCTCGGCATTGCCGCCAAGGCGTTGCGTTCCGATATGCGCATCATTGGAGTCGAGCCGTCCGGCGCCGATGATGCGCAGCGCTCCGTTGCTTGCGGCGTGCTGACGGCGGTGCCGTCACCGCAGACGATCGCCGATGGCCTGCGCGCAACGCTGAGCCCGCGCACTTTCGCTCTGATACGCCAGAACGTCGATGCTATCGTCACGGTGGATGAGGCCGCCATCGTGCGCGCCATGCGCGCGCTCTGGCAGAATCTGCGCATCATCGTCGAGGCCTCGGCCGCCGTGCCGTTCGCCGCGGTGCTCGAACGCAGTATCGATGTGCAGGGCGCGCATGTCGGCATCGTGCTGACGGGCGGCAATGTCGACCTGGACGCGCTGCCGTGGTGAGAAATCGCTTCAAGGAGCAAGGCATGCATAGAAACGGGAATTTCGCTGCTGGCCTCGTGGCAGCGCTCGCGCTATCGACGGCTTGTGCGGACGACGCACCGGCACCGCCGCCGCCGCAAGGCTGGAGCGGCAAGGGGCAGGCGGGGCTCGTCCTGTCCCGCGGCAACACCAACGCTGATTCAGCCAACGCCAAGATCGATCTGGGCGATCTGGACGGGCCCTGGAAGCAGAGCTTGCATCTGGAGGGACTTTATTCGACCAGCAATGGCATCACTGCGGCTGAGCGCTGGGCGACGCTATTGCAATCCAACTATCAATTCGACCCGCGCACTTTCGCCTTCGGCGCCTTGCGCTACACGGATGATGAGTTCAGCGGCTTCCAATACCAGGGCAGCGCCACGCTCGGCATCGGCTATCACATGCTGGACAGCAAGTCCGACCAGCTGACCGGCCAGCTCGGCGTGGGCTACCGGCGCCTGCGACCCGAACTCATCATCAAGGATGCGGACGGCGCCGTCATCGAGCGCATCCCTGAGCAGTCCAGCGGCAGCGCGGTCGGCACCGCCGGGCTCGACTACGCGCACATCTTCAATGCCAGCACCAAGCTCAGCGAGAAAGCGCAGGTCGAAGCGGGGGCGGGCAATACCCAGCTGGAGAACGATCTGGCGCTGGTGGTCAACATGTCCAAGACCCTCGCGCTCAGCGTCGGTTACACCTTTATCGAGAACACCTCGCCACCGGCCGGGTTGAAGAAGGTCGATACGCTCACGACGCTGAATCTGGTGTATTCGTTCAATCAATAAATCTCGATGCTCGCCGTCTCGCCGGAGCGGATGCTGGCGCGGAACATGACCGGCGTGTTGTAGCGCATCTCGATCTGCCCCTGGCTATCCACGGCGATGAGCCCACCTGCGGCGCCCAGACTCGGCAGGCGCTGCTCTATGGCCTGCGTTACGGCCTGCGCGAGCGATACGCCGCCGTAGCGCAGGCGTGCGACGATGTCGTAGGCCTGCGCGGTGCGCAGAAACCATTCCCCGTGACCCGTCGTCGAGACCGCGCAGCTGCGGCTGTCGGCATAGGTACCAGCGCCGATCACGGGTGAATCGCCGATTCGCCCGGAACGCTTGCCGGCCGTGCCGCCAGTGGAAGTCGCCGCCGCGAGCCGGCCATGGTGATCGCGCGCCACTGCGCCAACCGTGCCGTAGGGCGGCTCATCCAGTGTCGCGAGTCTGGCGTGTTGTGGGCCGTTGCGGCCCGCCGCGGCGTCGGCCGCTGCCGCCTGCGCCCATTGCTGCCGCAGCGCTTCGAGCTGCTCCCGGCGGTACGGGGTGATGAAATATTCGTTCGCCACCGTGGGCACGCCGACCTCCAGGGCGAAGCGCTCGGCACCTTCGGCGGCCAGAAATACATGGGCAGCGTCCTCGAGTACGCGGCGCGCGAGCTGCACCGGGTTCCTGATGTGCCGAACCAGCGCGACAGCCCCCGCGCGCAGTTGCTCGCCATCCATGATGGCGGCGTCGAGCTCCACCGTACCATCGGCGGTCAGCACCGCGCCGCGCCCGGCATTGAACAGTTCATTATCCTCGAGCGACGTGACTGCCGCTTCCACGGCGTCGAGCGCACAGCCGTCGGCTTCGAGCACGGCCTGCGCTGCGCCCAGGGCGGCTGCCAGCCCCTGCCGATACGCCTGCTCGCGCTCGGCGCTCAGGTGCGTGCGGGACATCGCGCCGGCACCGCCGTGTACCGCGAGTGCATACCCGGTCCTCACGCCGCCGCCCAGGCTGATTCGATCCGTGCCTCGCGAACGCGATAGGCGTTGCTCGGCGGAATCAGCCAGGGCGATGACTCGTTCCCGCGCACGGAGGTCCGGCACCTGGACCCGATCAGGATATTGCGGGCCGCATTCACGTCCCGCTCGTGCAACTCACCACAGTCGCCACATACCCATGATCTGACAATCAACCCATTGACCCCTCGCGGCCCGCTAAGGGCACCGCAAGCAGAACAGGTGACGCTGGTGTTTCTTTCGCTGACGACTTCAAATGTCCTGGCAGCCTGCTGGCTCTTGTAATCCAGGAAATTCCTGAGCATGCCCCATCCCGAATCCAGCACGGATTTCGCCATCCGCGTTCTGATCAGCTTGAGGCTACTCACGTCGCCCACGACGATCTTCTGATACCTATCGACCACTTTTCTGGAAAACTTATGTAGGGCATCGGCGCGGCAGCGCGCGGCCTTGCGATGAATGCGTTTGGCCTGGCGCTTGTGGCCACGGCGCTGCGCTAAGGCGAGCCTCTGGGCGTAACCCTGCGTCCAGCGGCCGGCCCGCAGCCGCTCCCCATCGCTCGTGGTGGCAATATCTTTCAACCCCAGATCAATCCCGACGGCCTCCTGCGGTGCCACGCTCTCTTGCGCCTGAACCTTGACCGGCAAGCACAGCCACCAATCCCCGAGCGCATCCTGAGCAAAGCAGCCACCCTGCCAGGTAACCTCTTCGAGCCGCTCGCGCTCAAACACCCGAAAGCTCTTGCCGGCAAAGCGCAGGCACACGCCCTTGCGCTTGAGGCCCGCGGCTTTGAAGGGCACCCACCCCAGTGATCGCCGGGAGCCGCGACTGACCCGCCAGCGCAGTTTGAGGCGACGCGCGGCTTGACGCTTCTGGGCGTAGTGAACACAAATCGACTGAATCGTATTGGCGCCGATCTTGTCGTAATACTCGGATGCACCGGCGCTAAGGTTGCACAGGTCGAAGCCGGACATCCATTTTCGCTTGCTGTCCGTGCGCGTCGCAGCCTTCAGGCTCGTCTCATTGCAGTAGTTGAACACCTCGTTCACTTCCACTGCAGCGGCATTGAGCCACGCATAGGCTTCTGCACGAACCTTCAAGCGAAGAGTGCGCGTGAACAAGAGCGGCATTAGGCTATTATCGCGCCTTCACAGGCGCTCGTGCTCCACTTAATGCGGCTCTCGATGATCTCGAGCGCGCTGCGAGTGCCGGCCCAGAGCCCCCCGGCTAGAGCATCAGAGACGGCTCGACCGTCTCCTTCCAGGCCAGTAAGCCACCATCGAGCTGCAAGGGCTCGGCGACCCCGGCGCGCCGCGCGAGCGCACAGGCTTTGAGACTGCGTGTACCGCTGCGACACATGAATACCAGCGTGTCATGGCGCGGCAGCATCGCGCCCGAGCGCTCGATCTGGCCGAGCGGAATGTTGATCGCGCCGGGCAGGTGGCCGGTGACGAATTCCGCCGGCTCGCGCACATCGATCAGGCTGTGGGGCGCAGCGCCCGAGGCGAGGGCCTGCGCCAACTGGGACGCGCTGATATGGCGTACCTGTCGCATTTCCTCGAGCGTGCAGAATCCGGGCGGATCGGCGGGCGCGAGGATACTGGGTTGCTCGCCGCAGACAGCACAGTCGCCGCGCCGTGCAAAGCGAAACTCGCTGAAGCGCAGCTCCAGCGCGTCGTAGGTGAGCAGGCGTCCGAGCAGCGGCGTGCCCGCGCCGACGATCAGCTTGATCGCCTCGGTGGCCTGAATCGTGCCCAGCACCCCGGGCAGCACGCCCAGTACACCGACCTCGGCGCAGTTGGGTATCAAACCCTCCGACATCTGCGGGAACAGACACCGATAGCATGGAGCGCGCCCGGGCACGTAGCTCATGAGCTGGCCCTCAAAGCGATGAATCGCAGCCGAAACCAGCGACTTGCCGAAGAGCACGCAGGCGTCATTGACCAGATAACGCGTGCCGATGCGATCGCTGCCGTCAAGGATCAGATCGTAAAGACTGAAGAGCTCGCGCACATTCGCGGCGCACAGCTCGCTCTGGTGCGAGAGCACCGTGATGTGCGGATTGAGGGCGGCAATTCGCGCGCGCGCCACTTCGGTTTTTGGCTGGCCCACGTCGGCCGGTTCGTAGAGCAGCTGGCGCTGCAGGTTGGACTCATCGACCCGATCGCAATCCAGCAGCCCGAGCTTGCCGACGCCGGCGGCCGCCAGATACGGCGCGGACGCGCAGCCCAGACCGCCGACACCGACGATGAGCACGCGTGCGGCCTTGAGCTTCTCCTGGCCCTCGACGCCAATCTCGGCCAGCTTGAGATGGCGGCTGTAGCGCCGCAATTCCGGGGGCGAAAGGACCATGCCAGTGAGCATCGCGCCGCGGCCGCGAGGCTGTCAAATAGGCGCTCACAGCCGCGCCCGCGCGTCAAAGTTGCTAGAGTGCGCGCCAATTGGCTGCAGCCGGTTGTCTATGTCCACAGATGTTGCGCTCAGGCGGCGTACCGGCCTCTGGTGGCCGTCGCTGGCGCTGCTGGTGCTCGCCCTGCTGGGGTGTAATCGTGGCCTGTGGACGCCGGATGAACCGCGCGAGGCCGAAATCAGCCGGGAAATGGCGCTCGCGCCTGGTCTGATTCCGACGCTCAACGCTCAGCGCTTCATCGAGAAGCCGCCGCTGTACTACTGGACGGTGGCCGCCGTCTATCGCCTGAGCGGCGGCCCCTCGGTGCTGGGTGCGCGCGCCGTGAGCGTGGCGGCCGGTCTTGCGACCCTTGCCG
The DNA here is from genome assembly GCA_049515055.1 of Steroidobacteraceae bacterium. Lineage (GTDB taxonomy): Bacteria > Pseudomonadota > Gammaproteobacteria > Steroidobacterales > Steroidobacteraceae > FEN-1191. Next base: position 35,481 of record JBEKUL010000047.1, read on the forward strand.
TGCTGTATGCCTGGGGCAGCGCGGCGCACTCGCGCGCAGCGGGTTCGCTGTGTGCGCTGATGCTCGCAACCAGCCTGCAGTTCATGGTCTCGAGCCACTGGGTGCTCATCGATCCGCTGTTGATGCTGGTGACGACATCTGCGGCCTGGAGCGCCTGGGAATTGCTGGTGCGCGGTGACAGCGCGGCGTGGCGGCTCGGCCTGTACGGCTCGCTGGTGCTGGCACTTTGGATCAAGGGGCCGATCGGCCCGATATTGGTCGGCGCCGGACTGGTGCTGTATGTGTTGATCGAGCGGCCGGTTCACTGGCGGCGGCTGCATCCGATTCTCGGCATCAGCGTGCTCGCGCTCGCGCTGCTGTTGCTCGGTCTTGCGATCGCGCAGCAGGGCGGCGCGGCTGCGCTCTGGGAGTGGGCCTATGTGAACCAGTGGCAGCGGCTGCTCAATCCCGGTATCACCGGGCATCGCCAGCCTTTGCTCTACTATGGCTGGACGTTGCCAGTGGCTGTGCTGCCCTGGCTCATGCCGCTGATCGAGGCGCTGCGGCCGGCGCATTGGCGGCGCCTGCAGCCGCAGGGACTCGCGAGCCTGAACGACCCGGCGCGCTATGGCGCACTCATGTGCGCCGCCATGCTCGCGGTGCTCTCGCTGTCGGCCACCAAGCGTGAAACCTACCTGCTGCCGCTTTTGCCGTTATTGTTTCTGTGGCTGGGCATACGAAGCTACGAATGGTGGCAGAACTGGCGACTGTGCACCGAATCGCGGATGGGCGCATTCTGGTGGCTGCAGGTTGCGCTGCTGTGCCTTTGGGCGCCGGCAGCGCCACTGGCCGGCTGGATCTGGCTCAAGCTACCCAATCTGTGGATCCTCGCAACACTGTCGCTGGCGCTGCTCGCCGCCGCCCTGCTGCTCTACACGAGCCTCAGCGCGCAGCGCGCGCGGGCCGCGAGCGCGGCGCTGATCTGCGCCTATGTGGGCGCGGCTGCCACGCTCGTGCTGGCCCCGCCGCTGCTCGATGGCGTGAAGGACATGGGCCCATTCGTGCGCTGGATCGGCCAGCAATTGCCGGCAGGTCAGAGCGTGTATGCAACGGGAGTGGATGAGACTCTGGCGGCGGAGATCCCCTTCTATACCGGGCGCAATGTCGTGCCCCTGGATCCGCGGCTGCTGCAGCCCTCAGCGACCATGAACACACTGCCGCAATGGCTGCTGGTGCAGGACAATCACGATGGCCAGGTCGCGGACCCGGCAGCCTCGTACGTGCTCGTCGCGAGCCAGGCCTTCGGAGCGCAGCGCGCGCTGCTGCTGTGG